>JAOZKL010000001.1:0-3279 GCA_029935375.1 Patescibacteria group bacterium
ACTTGTATTAGATGCAATTACTGAACAGCCTTTATCTGGAGTGTCTTTAACTCTCAATGATGATAATTTTATTTCTGGAGATGATGGAGTTGTTGATTTTGGGATTATTGCTATTGAGGAGGGTGCTGTTATGACTTTACAGAAAGATGGTTATAATGAGTTGGATATAAAATTTTCTAAGGGAATAACAGATGTTGTCAAGATTGTTCCGAGCGGTATTGTTTATTACACTACAGCAGATGGTATTTCTAAGTCTAATTATGATGGGAGCAACTCTCTTGTAATTACTTCAGATTATGATTCTGTTCTAGAGATTGTGGAACTGAGTGATAAGGTTTTGTTTGTTTCTGAGGATGGAGATACAATAGAACAAGTATATTCTTATCAAAAGAGCTCTGGTGATATAACAAAGATTAGTAATTTTTCTATACTTGGTCAAGATGATGAAGGTAGGGATTTGGAAAGAAGCATTCTTTTGGATAGGGAAAAAGTATTGTTGTTGCACACTCCAAACAACTCCTCTACTAGTACAAGAATTAGATTAGAAATTATGAATATTGATGGCAGTGATGTAAAAGTTCTCTATAACTCTAGGCCTGAGGAAGGAAGGAGGGTTGTAGTGAAGTTTCCGGTTATATCACAAATCTCTGATAAGGTTGTATATATAATCTCTCAATATAACAGTTCAACAAATACATATATAGAAGGAAAAGTGATGTACACTGACTTTGATAGAACCAATCAACTATACGTGCATACAACTACAAATGAATCGTTTGAATTGGCTGGTATTCCAAATAATAAAGTCGCAATCGCTGTAATTGATAAAGAAATTGTAGAGTTGAATCTAAGTGATAAAAAAACAAATGTAACAAATGTTGGCGCTGCTGTAGACCTGGATTCAGTATCTTTTGTAGATAATTACATGTATTTTACTGCTGCTGAGGACCTGTATAGATATAGTATTGATACACGAGTCGTAGATAAAATTTTAGAAAACATAAATGGATTTTTGTTGAAAGATAACTATATTATATTTGAACAAGATCAACAATTGAGGATAGTTTCATTAGATTTTACTTCAAATGTAGGAATTATTGGTGTTGAAACGTCATTTAAGATGTGGTAATTGACAAAAATAGACTAACATGTAATTATTTTTATTAATGTTAGATTTGTTTGCAACAGAATGCACTACAGTAGATACTGTTATAAAAGGTGATAAAGAAATGGGCTCTAGCTTAGAAGTTAAAAAAAATGCAAAATCTAACACCTTTGATAAATTTTTGAGCATAGATGCGAAAGCGAAAGAGCTTTTAGGACAAATTGCTTGGGTTATTACTCAACGAAAATCGGAATATATTGAATCCATTATAAATTTAAGGAGTCATAGTAGTGTTGCCGTGCGACGAAAGTCTATAGAGGCTCTTCAGATAATCGCTGATCGTGATATAATAGATATAATCAAGGAGTGGCAAAATAATGAATATGATAGAAAGGCATGGTTGATGCTAGAGTCTTTGATAGATAAGTTGCTCAATACAATATCGTCTAGAAATGGTATAATAAAAGATGATATAAAAGTGTTCACTGTCGGAGAGGCGTTGTTTCTGATAAAACAAAAATTAGCATACAAAGTCTTTGAAATTGAAGGAGAGCTTGGGCAGATAAACACATTTAATGAAGGAAGGGTTAGTTATTTTTCATTGAAAGATAGTCAAGATATTAGTCTGAGTGCAATGGCCACAGCTGGAGTTATATCTAGGGTTGATTTTCCTCTTAATGAAGGGCTTGTTGTTCGTGTTATAGGGTCTTTTAGAATTGGAAAGAATGGACGGTTATATTTGGAAGTATCTAAGATAAACCTTACTGGAAAGGGTGAATTGTTAAGGAATTTGAAGAAGTTAAAAGAGAGGTTAGAGAAAGAGGGTCTTTTTGAGGTAAGTAGAAAAAGAGAGGTTCCAGAATTGCCACGCAAAATACTGTTAATTGCCAGTGCTGCCAGTGCTGCCATTACAGATTTTTCCAAAGTACTAGAATCTCGCAGAGGTGGGCTGATAACTTATTTATTGCCAATAAAAACACAAGGTATTGGAGCTGAGAGCGAAATACTGAATCAGCTAGATAGGGTTAATGATATAACAAATCATTACAATATTGATACGATTGTAATTACTCGAGGAGGAGGCAGTAAAGAGGATTTGTTCGTTTTCAATTCTGAAAGGGTTGTACGTGCAGTTCATAGATTAAATCGCCCTACAATTGTTGCAATTGGACATGAGAGGGACAATACTCTTTGCGAGCTTGTTGCAGATCTACGTTGTGCCACACCATCACAAGCTGCAGAGGCAGTTAGTTTGAAGTCTTCTGTTGTTGTAAACGGTGCTATTAGAACGATTGAAATAATAGAGAATGATTTAAAAATGAAAATAGAAAAATACAAAGTTTTTATAAGAAATATCTTCCAGAGTATCTATTATTATATGGAAAAGAGGTTGTCACAAAATTATTTGATTTGCCAGAGAATTGATATAATTATTAAGGACTTGTTATTCAACATCAGAGAATCTTCTACAGATTCATTTAATATTTCTAGTAAGCTTGTTCAGTTAAAACTTCATATGCGCTTTAGGCAAATCCCTTCTACATACCATTTGTTGCAAGGATTGCAGTATAGAAATAGAAATATGTATTCTTATTCTTCTACACACTACTTAAACAGCTTTAATAAAATTAAATCCAAAATTCAAGACGTTGTATATTCAACGAGTATATTGACTAGTAGATTAGAAAAATTAGATCCCAAGAAAGTATTGGAGCGTGGCTATGCAATGATTACACAAAATGATAAGCTTTGTAGCAGTATAGAAAGTATAGATAAGAATGAAAAATTGACTATAGAAATGTTAGATGGTAAAATTCTATCTAAAGTCATAAAAAATTAGTCATTTTTGTATTCCACCCCAATATCTTCCAAAATTAGCTCAGAAAAGAGATTGGAAAAGGTTGTTCTGTTATCTCGCTTTATAATTTGCATTTTAAGAGGTTTTTGTATGGTTTTGGTGTTATTGTCCCTAAAGTTGTTTATAACATCTTCTGGATATGATTTATAGAGGCGAACTGATGGAATAGTGGCAACAAAGTCAAGATCTATGTTTTTTGTCTGAGATAGTATAAAAGCAGCATCTCTTGTGTCATAATATAAACCATTTTGATCTTGTATGTAAAAAGAGCTCGCCTCTTCTAATAAAACAATTTTGGTAAGATCTGGTATTGGTA
>JAOZKL010000001.1:3289-33351 GCA_029935375.1 Patescibacteria group bacterium
TGAGAGTAAGATATTTAGAGTAGGGTGTGTGCTTAGATGATTATAGTCATCTAAAATTTGCAATATTGCTGTTCTGGAATTTTGATTTGGCTTTGCAGAATACTCTAACACTTTTGTTTGTTGAGAAATAAATTCCTTTTTAAGTTTTATAGCTATATTTTTCATGACTTTTTGTTCAGGTACTATAATTAAAATATATTCTGATTTTTTGTTTTGATTATTAATCTCCTGAGACTTTGAAATAGAACTTCGTATAATATACTTTATACGAAACCAAATGTCTTTTTCAAGAAAGAAGTTTACACTTTTAGTATTTTGCTTGATTTTGTTTTTGACCTCATCTTCAACCACTTCGCTTTGCTTGTTTGTAATATTATTTTTCCCACTGTTTTTTTTAGAAATTTGTTTCCAGTATTTTTCTGCAATTATTTCAAAAGCTTGCAACGATGCTTTGTATGTGCTATTTATAGAATTAAAAGTGTTATATCCAAAAAAATCCAAAAATTTTAAGTGATTAAGTGGCTCTGTAATTGGATATATTCTAGATACCTCCTTTGTCTTATAGCTTGGCTTTTCTTTTTGTATACTTCGTATAACACCTAAAACAGGTCTATTTCTCAATGGGACTTCAACCATAGTCCCTACTCTAATATTTTCATTAGATGAATATACAAGATATGGCACTGGTAAGGTTTTTGTTAAAATTACGTTATAGAAGTACATTATCTAGACTTTATCTTTTTTGGAGCTATTATATAGCTTTCTATTAGATAGTATAAATAGAAGGTTACAGCATAGTTAAGTGGTAGCATAATCATAAGTAATAAAAAATCATTTACTGTCAGATAATGATTGCTTTTAATATCAGATATTGTACTTGTTAGTGAAAATATGAATGGAGACTCAGCAACTAGAAAAGCTGCGATTATTAACCAGTAACTCAGAACCTTTAATTTTGGAAGTATAAAATATATTAAAAAAAGAGTGCCAAGAAAACCACTCAATATCAACATATTAGCCTCTATTATATAATTTACTACCGTTAGTATAGGTCTTCTAGTTACATCTTGATACAACACTTCACTACCATCCACTAGGTAACTACTTAGAATGAAGGAGTTGTTTGGATCATGGCCAACAAATCTATATATTATAACAGATAACCAACTAGCTACTATTATGAAATATAATAGGAAAAAATAGGCTCCATATTTTCTGTTCTTCTTTTTATACTCGTCTTGGTGCATGAAAATTATTTATTACTTTACAAAAACACTAAAGTATATATTTATGAAATGGTCAAGTTATGAAAGTTTTATTTGTCTATCCCCGTAAAGGTTTGTTTCAACTCACACAATGTAGTGAATGTCGTTATATATCTAAATGTCATTATTGTGATACGAATTTGACGACATATCGTAAAAATACTAATAGTTTAGAGTTGATTTGTCATCAATGCCAATCGTATTACAGTTATCCTATTAAATGTCCTGAATGTGGAGCTTTGGACTCTGTATCATCAGCTTTTGGAGGTATAGAGGAGTTGGTAGAGTCTCTACAGAAGCATTTACAAGTTAAAGTTAAGCGCCTTGATCGCAACAAATCCAAAAAAGATTCCAATTTGGAAAAAGCCTTATTAAATTCTGCAATATATAATGCATATAGTGGTGAAATATCCGTAACTACTAGAATATTCGATCCTTCTATACCCTACTCCGTCTTTGATAAAATAATCTTTGTACAAGCAGAAAACTTATTAGCGTCTCCAGACTATCTTGTACAAGAAGATATTATTGGTGGAGTGTTTCACCTTATAAACTCCATAGATAAAGATAAAACTGAGATGATTTTTGATAGTTCTGTAAAGATTGATATATTGGAAGAATTAGCTAGAAATCCAGACGCAGGTATTGAAAATTGGTATTATAATTTTTTAGAGAGTGAGTTGGATAACAGAAAAATATTTGGTTTTCCGCCATATACTAATATGTTGTTGCTTACCTCTCAACAGAATTCTAAAGAAAAAGCTTGGAATATGATAAAAGCTGCTCAAAAAGATCTAACAAAATCTATTTCTAAATTTGAAGGTATAAAAATAATAGATCCCTACCCGGCACGTTTTTTAAAAAGAAAAAATAAATATTCGTATCATCTGTTGATAAAATTTCCTAGAAAATATAAGGAATTTGCAAAGTTTCGTGATATTATTTTGCAAACTTCTGGAGTTTATGGTCTGCAATCTAGATTAAATCCAAAACATTTATTCTGAGAGTTTGAATATTTCTTTTCTAAGATCTTTATAACACTTCATAGAAGGTTTTATTAAAGTAGCTACTTTTTCTCTTAGAGAGAGCTCAGAGTCTTTCATATATTGATCTGTCATTCCATAGGTTGCTATGTTAAATGCTTTTTCAAGCCTTCTTTTATATGAGTTACCAGTAACCTCGTTTTCAGTTTCTTTTTGTATTGTACTGTTTAACTTATCTAGTATGCTATGATTTTTGGAGCTCAATGTGTGTCCTATTTTTTTCATCATTGCAGCTGCAGTTTCACTGTTAAATATATAACATTCTATTGCTCTGCGTCTAAGAACTCTTGACCCGTCATTTATTTCTTCATATTTTTCTATAGAGTTTTCTGTAGGGAATTCATGATCCCTATCTCTGACCATTAACATATCAAAATCTGCAGACAGGCCGGGTTTTATTTCTTGCAATATTTGGAAGGTTCTGCCTACTTGGCTACTGCCTCTTGATGATACAAAAAGTACAGCAGGTTCGTGATTTCTAAAAATAATATTATAGACTTTCGAATCTTCTCTTATCCCCTCCCCTTCACATATTATAAGAACTGGAGACATTTTACTCTTAACTCTCTTTTGTTTTGAGACGAGATCCATAAGACCTGCTCCAAGCATTGTACTGGCTATTTGTGTTACTTTTACACCCCAGTATCCATTTCTGCCTTTATTGCTTATATTTCCTCTTTTTGCGGCGACCCTACCTTCTTTGAGAAAATATACTTTTTGCGTTGGTTCATACTCTTTGCCTATTGCTTTGTTTATTGTATTTTTACTATCTGTTAGTTCTCCACAGCTACTAATTATAAAAGGACTGTGTGTTGCTACAAAAATCTGTATATTAAGGTTTATAGACAAATAATCTAGTATCATTGGTATTTTCTTTTGCCATGTAGGGTGTAGGTGATTTTCTGGCTCATCTAATAATATAATTTTACTTTTTTTGTGCTTATAAGACCATAGAATAGAATAAACTATGTTTATTATTTTATTTTCACCTCCGGTAAGTTGCTCATCTTCAAGATCTTCAGGTTTTATTAATTTTGTATCGTTTTCTAGGTCTAATATCGCTAGTTCATTTAATATTTGGAATACTCCTGTTAATATGTCCATGTCTAATATTTGCCAATCTCTTTTTTCTCCTTCTAAACTAGAGGAGTACCCAAGTAGGTTAAGCGTTATTATATTGTCATTTTCTACTAAATCTAAATATATCTTTTTCCATTTTTCAGTTATGTTTTCAGTTTGGCAAGTACTGTTAAAATCTACAAGATTAACTACTTCAACAGATGTTAGAGAGTCTTTGAGAAGCATCGTTTCTTCTTTAAAATTATCATATAGATAGTCTATTACACTGCTTTTGCCACTGCCGTTCACTCCAACCATATAATTGACCAAAGCAAGTCTGTCCAACAAAACCCCTGGTTTGCTTATTCTTTTATAGTTTTCTATTTTGATCTTGTTTAACATTTGTACTTGTAATTATACTCTAAGTTATTGTTTTTATCAAGTTTTTTGACAAATGGTTTTTTATATGATTTTATTCTCTTATGATTTCTGTTGGATGTTCGTTTGACCCAAGTAGGTTTGACAAAAAAGCAGATGCTATGCTCCCTGCTCTGCGGTTTATTGTTGAGGATCTAAAAATTACTGATATCAGGTTAGGGCTGAGATGGAATCGTATTGAAATGGTAAAGAATAAAATTGATTTTATTTCATATAGATCGTGTTTAGATTACTTGATAGAAAAAAATGCTTTATCAGTTCTCAATATTGGTCCAGTAAAAACACTTGGCTATCCTGAATCGCATTTGCCGGATTTTATAGATACATCCAACTTTAAAAAGAAGCCAGGTAATTTTTTTGGTGGAAAGTTATATAGAAATAAGATTAAACTGGACTCAGAATTGAGTAGTGAAGCCACTAGATACACTGAATTATTGTTATTAAGTTTGAAATCACATTATTCTAACTGGTCACCAAGGATAATTCAGATAGAAAATGAAGTTTTTACGTTATTTGGTAAGCATCATCTTATTGGAACTTTTGACTATTTATTTGAGATTCTTAAAAAAGTAAAAAACCACTATCCAAGTAGCAAGATTTTAATAAATTCATCAAATAGATTCAACCTTAACAAAATATTCAAATTCATCAAATTTATAGATAACACAAAGCTATATAGATTCTCTGATTTTACCATAGGATATGATTTTTATTATGATACTACAGATATTCAATCGCTTAAGTGGCTATATGTATTTGGCAATACTATGGATATTTCATTTCCTTGGGATATGACTTTATCTAAGCTTAAACAGCTTTCTACAAAATATGGATTTAAAGTAGAGATTACCGAGATGCAGTTTGAACCATGGAAGGGGGTTGGACTGCCTGGTAATGATTATAATGATTTTAACAAAGCGCTGATTGAGGGCCAAAGAATCTTTCCCCCTACTCAAGGTAGTAGAGTTGTCCGACTGTGGGGAGTAGAACGTCTAGCAACAAAATATTTAGAAAATACTCTAACTACTGAGCATCAAAAAATTATAGATAGGATTATAGGTCAGAATACTAATTAATTTTTATACCACCAGTTTAGGCTTTCTGCCATTTCCTTCACTTCCTTTTCAACAACACTCTTTAGTTTTCTATCAAAAGTTATATCTGCTATCAGTTCTCCAAGTTTTTCGAATTGCACTTCCGTCATACCCCTACTCGTTAACGCAGCAGACCCTAGTCTCATTCCTGATGGTTTCCATGGAGATTTTTTGTCGAAAGGTATTACATTTCTATTTGTAATTATGCCTACTTCTTCTAACTTTTTTTGAACTTCTAGACTATTTAATTCATCAGGGAATTTGATTAAACAGAGATGTGTTTGTGTTGGACTAATAATTTCTAAACCATTTTTTAAAAGTGAATTTTCTAATATTTTACAATTTTTTATTACATTTTCTGAGTATTTTTGAAAAGATATTTTATCCGGATATTCATCTTCTCCTAGCATTTCTAGAAGCGCTTGTCCAACTGCAGCAATTTTGTTAAAATGAGGCCCTCCACTAGTGCCTGGAAAAATAGTTTTGTTTATTGGCTTTGCAAATTCTTTTTTAAAAAATAATAGACCCGCTCTTGGACCACGAAATGTCTTGTGAGTTGTCATGCTTACAAAATCAGCTCCACTTTTGTCAGATTTAAATGGGCTGTCGTGTAAACCAGTTGCTATTAATCCATTTATATGAGCTACATCTGCAAGGACTAAGCTACCAGCGTTGTGTGCAAGTTCACACATTTTTTTAAATTTATATGACCGTGGATATGATGAACATCCAATTATAGTTAGCTTTGGCTTGTGTTTTTTCAGTTTATTTTCAAAATCTTCCATGTCTATTTCATAAAGATTTGTTTCAACTTCTTTTACATCGTAGTTAACATGTTTGAAAAACTTATTCCAATTACTAGTGGCATGTAAGTGAGAGATATGCCCTCCATTGTTTAGATTCAGACTCATGATTGTATCATTGTATTCTAACATCGCCAAATATACCATCATATTGGCAGGAGATCCTGATAATATCTGAACATTTACATCATATTGACCAGTTTTATCAAACACCTCTAGAGCCAATTCTTGTACATACTTTTCCATATCATCAGTATGAACATTTCCTGCATAATATCTCTTTTCTGGGTACCCTTCTCCATATTTGTTTGACCACACAGATCCAAGCAGTTCTAGTACTTTTGGTGATGGGTAATTTTCCGACGCTATTAGATTGAGAGTTTCTTTCTGTCTAATCATTTCGTTCTTTGTAAGTTCGCTTATTTTATTCATAATTCTTTTTCTTAGTTTGCTATTTTGGACAGAGTTGCTAATCATTCATTCTATATCAGTTGATCGATCTTTTATTTTTAATACTTTTTTAGATTATGTCATATCAATTAATATCGGCTTTTGGCAATCTTTTTTGGATAAAATCTATGATAAGAAAAGCTTATCAAGAGGTAGAGTTAGTAAAACCCCATATAGTACAATTGTAACCCATCCTAAGGCGGCAAAAAGAACAGCCCCTGCAGAAACATCTTTTATAAATTTTACTTTTTCATTGTATTTTGGCTCCACGAGATCAGATAAATATTCAAAAGAGGTGTTTACCAATTCCAAACTGATAACTAATGTTGTCATTACTATACTTGCAATAATAAAGTTAGGTTCTCTATAGTACCAAAAATATGTAACTGTCACCAGCCCTATCAGGGATTGTATTGTAAGATTTCTTTCTTTGTTAAAGGCGCTTCTCATTCCTGCGAATGCATACTTAAAACTTTTGATGATATTATATTTGTGATGCTTATTAGACATAGCTTTATTTTTAAGTTATAAAATATTTTCTTTTTCTGCAAGGTGGTTAAATTATAGGAATTTTAATCGCTTGACAAAAATCACAAAGTGTTTTTATATGGTAGGTAAGCTTTTTGTAGGAAATAGCTGCAAATTTGTAAGCTTTTTTATTATTTATTATTTATTATGGCTACTGAAACTTTTAATAGAGACAAAGTGCACGTTAATGTAGGTACTGTAGGTCACGTTGATCACGGTAAAACTACCCTAACTGCTGCTATTACTACTTATGCTGCTAAGGCATTGGGTGGTAAAGCAAAATCTTTCGCTGAGATTGATAACGCTCCAGAAGAAAAAGAGCGTGGTATTACTATCAACACTTCACATGTTGAATACGAAACTGAGAAGAGACATTACGCTCATGTAGATTGTCCAGGACATGCTGATTATGTAAAGAACATGATTACAGGCGCTGCTCAGATGGACGCTGCTATTTTGGTAGTTGCTGCAACTGATGGACCAATGCCCCAGACTCGTGAGCACATTCTACTTGCTAAACAGGTTAACGTACCAAAGTTGGTAGTTTTCTTGAACAAGTGTGATATGGTTGATGATGAAGAAATGATCGAATTGGTTGAAGAAGAAGTTAAAGAGATGTTAACTGAGTATGGTTTTGATGGTGAAACTACACCTGTAATCCGTGGTTCAGCTTTAAAAGCTCTTGAAGGAGATGCAAAATGGGAAGAAAAAATTCAAGAATTATTGAATACTTTAGATACTTATATAGAAGATCCTATTCGTGAGACTGAAAAAGATTTCTTGATGTCAATTGAGGACGTATTTTCTATCACTGGTCGTGGAACTGTTGTAACTGGTCGTATTGATCGTGGAACTTTGAATTTAAATGATGAGGTTTCAATCGTTGGATTAACAGATACAAAGAAAACTGTTGTAACTGGTATTGAAATGTTTAACAAACAACTTGAACATGGAGAAGCTGGTGACAATGCTGGAATCTTGTTACGTGGTGTTGATAAGGATGGTGTTCAGCGTGGTCAAGTATTGGCTAAGCCAGGAACTATTACTCCACACACAGAATTTGAAGCAAAGGTTTATATTTTGAAAAAAGAAGAAGGTGGTCGTCACACGCCAATGCTTAAAGGTTACAAACCACAGTTTTATATCCGTACAACTGATGTAACTGGTGAAGTATCATTCGTTGACTCAAGTAAAGAAATGGCTCTTCCTGGAGATACAGATGTAGCTGTTAAAATTACACTTGAAAAACCTGTAGCTATTGAAGATGGAATGCGTTTCGCTATCCGTGAAGGTGGTCGTACAGTTGGAGCTGGAGTTGTTACAAAGATCGTAAAATAACAATTTAAAAAGTAAGTTTCAGATCTTAACCCCTGCTCTAAAAGCGGGGGATTTATTTTTTGATAAAAAATTTGACTATTAATTTTATTCCATGAAAAATTATACCTAACAATCCTATGTCATCAAAAACACAATATAAATGCTCTCAATGTGGTCATATAGTTCCAAAATGGCAAGGAAAGTGTCTTGAATGCGATACTTGGAGTTCTTATCAAGAAATTCTAGATAATAAAGGTGTAGACTCAAACCAAAGTATATCCAGCTCTGCAAATATAGACCCTGAAAAACTCAGTGTTTTGTTTGATCAAATTGATAAAAGACAAGACAAGAGGGCCTATCCTTTTTCAGCAAAGCAGCTTAATATTTTTTTCAACAAAGGGTTGGTCACTGGCAGTCTAACACTGTTGGCTGGAGAGCCAGGTCTTGGCAAATCTACATTTGCTTTGCAGATATTAAGATCTCTCAAAGTTGCAGATGAGAAACAAAAGTTAAAACTATTATATATAACTGCGGAAGAATCTTCTTTTGAGCTTGCTCGTCGTAGTAGAAGACTCGGAATTGGGAAGGATGATATGTATATTTTACAGTCAAACAGCTTAGAGCATATTGAAAAAACATTAGATGTTCATAGTCCCAATATTGTAGTTGTTGATTCTATACAGACTATTTTTACATCAGACTCAACTTCATCCCCTGGTAGTGTATCACAAGTTTCTATATTAGCCACTCGCTTATTAGCAATTTCAAAATCTAGAAATATTAGCATAATATTAGTTGGACATGTTACTAAAAGTGGGCAAATTGCAGGTCCAAAGACATTAGAGCACCTTGTTGACTCTGTGTTGCTGTTGGAATCATCAAAAAATCCAAAATATAGAACTTTAAGTTTTAGTAAACATAGATTTGGAAGTGTTGATGAGTTGTTATTATTGAAAATGGAAAGCTCAGGATTGCAGATAGTTGTTGATCCAAGCCTTGCGTTGTTGGAAAATATAGAAAAAGGAGTTGGTATAGTTTATGGAGTGGCTATGGATAAAAATCTTGTGCTATTGGCAGAAATTCAAGCTTTGGTTTCCAATCAAAAATTTCCGAGTGGTGATGGTAAATCATTTGGTCAAAGAGTTGTTATAGGTGGTCTAAAACCAGCAAAATTAAATACCATTCTTGCAATTGCTGAAAAATATCTTAATATAAACCTACAAAACGAAGATGTGTATCTGCAAGTATCTGGTCTTCCGAAAAATTGTTACGATGATAGTTTAGATTTGCCAATTTTACTAGCAATAATATCTTCATTAAAACAAAAATCTATTCAAGATATAACTAAATCTAAAAGTGATAAGATTTCTTATTCTGCCAGGCTTACACTTAGCGGGAAGATACGTTCAGCAACTAATATGGAGATGCGAAGTAGAGTTGCAGAAAAACTAGGTTTCTTATACAATCCAAAGATTAACAATGGAGACATAGATGTTTCATTATCAAATTTATTATAAATAATATTGACATATTTAAGAAAACCTGTAATATTTATGTTAATATGATTAAACTCGTTGATGTCAACAAAAGATATAAAATTAATGAAGAAAAAAAACATAAAGATGTTATAAATGGTATTAATCTTGAAATTGATCCAGGAGAATTTGTTATATTTATTGGCAAGTCTGGAGCTGGCAAATCAACGCTACTAAAGATGATAACTGGAGAAGAGAGATCGACCTCTGGAGAGGTTTGGTTGGAGGATATTCGTGTTGATAAGATTAAATCAGAGTTTTTGCCATATCTCAGGCGAAAAATTGGCGTCATCTTTCAGGATTTTAAATTATTGTCTACCAGAACAGTTTTTGAAAATGTTAGCTTGGCAATGGAAGTTGCTGGCGTGTGTAAAAAAGAGGTAGCAAAAAAAGTACCAGAACTATTAAAACAGGTTGGCATTGCAGACAAAGCCCATTATTATCCAAACGAGCTGTCGGGTGGAGAGAAACAGAGAGTGTCTATTGCAAGAGCTCTTTCACATGACCCAGTACTTTTGATAGCAGACGAGCCAACGGGTAATTTGGATAAAACAAATACCTATGAAATAATGACTCTTTTATTAAAAATTAATAATTTAGGTACAACTGTTTTGTTAACTACCCATGATCAGGAAGTAGTCGACAAGTTAAGAAAGCGCGTTATAACAATAAAAGACGGTCAAATAAGTATGGATCAGGAGATAGGATCTTACTATATTTAATTGACAATATCTTTTACAGAATCTTTTAATGAGTTTACTACACTGGCAAAGTCTGGAACGTAGCTGTATGCTAAGACAAATATTATAAAAATTTCAAATATTGATAATATCAGCTTGATAGTTGTCCATGCTATCCCATTTTTTACAGAGTCGTTTGTTTTGAATAATTGATAGAAAGGGTCTAAAATTGCTTCGTTGATAAAATAAAAGACTGTCTTTATCCAATGAAAAGGGTTTATTGTATTTATCACACTCTTGTTTTTATTGCTCTCAAATAGACTCATCACTTCCAACAGGTTATTATATGTAATATCTGCCTTATTTAATTTAACAATATCTTCTATATCCTCTATTGTTGAGATCTCTATGTAATCTTCTCTGTCAGTATAATTGTTTGGTTGATAGTTTAATAGTTTAGATTTGCCAGCAGCTCCAAAAATTTTCTTTATGACCATGCTTTTTAACTTTAGCTTAGCTTTTAGTTCAAACAACATATCTTTATCCCCTGTTTCGTATATCTCACAATACTGACGAAAAAGTTCGAAATATTTTTTAAGCTGTTTGGATGAATATGTATTTTGCCAAATATATAGATCTGTGTAATGTCTCATAATAATCTTTTATGAACACAACATAGCATATTTATTTGTTGTAGTAAAGAGTCGTCTGTTTTTTAACTTAGAAGGCCAAATGAGCTTGTTAAATCTTCTACTATCTTTTTTTCACCAAAAATTAATATACCAAGTATTTTAATATCATCTATGTTTTTTGATTCTTGTGACACGTTAACTTTTTTATCATCTGAGGAGTCTTGCATGTCTTGTGTAAATAATGAAATTGTCAAACCTTTTTCTTCTGCAGACTGTTTCAATTCTAACAATACTTTATTATTTTCTTTCTCTTCCTTTATTACAATCGCATGTTGTATGTTCATTGGTATATAGGTTCCGTCCTTGGTATTAGATCCTTCTATGTCGATCAAATCTTTGCCTTTCCTAGCTGCCATTGAAGCTGACAGATGAGCAACAGTATTCATTTTAACCCATTGCGGGGTCTTACTATCATTAAACACTACTATATGAGCTGATAATGTTTTTTTATTTTTATTACTTTTCTGTTCTTGATTTCTAACATGTGGAAAAGTAACACATTCTTTTATATGCTTACCGAATAAGAATGAGAACAATCTTTCGCTGCTCCCCCACCCTGACAAGGGCGGCAATCCATATTCCAGGGCTTTAACATAGTCCTCGTTCATAAAGTGAGCCTCATCATCTCCTGCATCTCTTGCTGCTTGCTGATTTTCAAACCTATTATACTGATCTATAGGATCGTTTAACTCGCTAAAACCTTTTCCTAATTCTGCTGTTCCTGCAACAATTTGAAATCTTTCTGTTAGTTCTTGTTTTTCTGGATTTCGTTTTGCTAGCGGTTCTATTTCAACTGGAGGTAATGTTAAGAAGAATGGGTTGTGCATGTTTACTCTAGCCATTTTTTTATAAATTGTATCCATTACTTTGCTATATCCTGCATTTTGTTCTATTTCAATGTTGTGTGTACTTGCAATCTTTAGCATTTGATCTCTATTTTTACCTTCTAGGTCTACTTTACCACCAGAGAAATGTCGTATAGCTTCAAAATAAGGTATCATTGGCCACCCTCCAATAAGTTTCCATCCATTTTTTTTTGCTTCTTTCTCTGTGCACCACTCACCCCAATTTATTGTATTTCCATAGTAGTCAGTTTGAATTAGAGGGCCTTTTAACTCTTTTATTATTCGTTGAAAAACTCTTTTCATGAATTTCATTCCATCTGTATAATCAGAGTATGCCCAATACCATTCAATTTGGGTATATTCTTGTAAATGTTGTGGTGAAGACCCTTCATTTCTAAAGATGCGACCTATTTCAAATACTTTTTCAAAACCTCCCGCAATCAATCTTTTTAATGGAAGTTCCAGTGATATTCTCATATACACGTCTTGTCCCAATTCGTTATAATATGTTACAAAAGGTGATGCATCGGCTCCTCCTGGGGTAGTTTCAAATACAGGACATTCAACTTCTAGAAAGCCTTCAGTTAACATTTCTTCTCTCCAAATTTGCCAAAATCTAGATTTTAATCTCATTAAGTTTCGTACAGACAGTCCATTGCTATCCTTTGTATTCATTTTGAAGTCAACAACTCTATTTGAATATCGTTCTTCCAGGTTCTCATATTCTAGTGTTTCTGGCAGTGGTCGCAAAGCTTTTGTTAATATTTTAAAATCCTCTACAAAGAGACTTGGCTCTTCTGTATTAGAAAAATCCACCATTCCAACAGCTTCTATATAGTCACCTTCATCAATTAACTTAGCGAAATTTTTAAGAGTCATTGATTTTGGTTTCTCCCTGGTGTATTCTTCTTTTGTTTCTAAGTTTTGATCTTCTGCTAAATTATCTTTTTTGAATATAAACTGAAACCCATCTGGATTGGACTCGTCTTCAACTGTAGCAAACGCAATCTTACCTGCCACTCTTTTTGATTTTACTCTCCCAGATAGTGTTATTTTTTGTCCTTTTTTGTATGATGTATCGATTAACTTGTTACTATCATCTTGTGAAAAAATGAAATAATCTTTTAAGAGGCTATACCTACCATGTTTACTAATACCCGCCAATCCTTTAAATAGTTTTCTAGTTTCTATAATAAGGTTGTTATCTAACGGGGATTTTTGCATTTCTTCGTTATCGGGGTCTATTCCCATATCTTTTACAGCTTTACGTATTCTTAGCATTTCCTCTGCTTTGCCAACAAGATCTTTTGGAAGTATTACTTGATATAAAAAATATTCTAACGTATATGGTTTTATTTCTTTTTCTAATTTTTGGAGATCAATTTTATTTACAAAACTTGCCCAAAATTTCATAAAACTGAGCGAATAATCTCTTTTTGCATTTACTGCAAAGGTATTGTATCCAAAATCTTCAAGTTGCTCCATTCTTTTTATCCTAAGATCTCTCTGGTGTTTGACTGATGATAGTGAGATGTTATTGTCTTTGTTCTCTTTTGACATAATTGTAATAATATTTATATATATAATAAAATACCATTTTTTGATTTTGTCAATGTTATGGCCTAATTTTTTACAAAAGCTTGACAAAAAGTGTAAATTTATGAAAGTTTATGTCTAATATGTCTTTAGTACCAATGGTTATAAAAAGAACTAGTGATGGAGAGAGGTCGATGGATTTATATTCTAGATTACTTGATGAAAGGATTATAATGGTAAATGAGGGTTTTAATGATGAAATGGCTGGTAGTATAGTTGCTCAGCTTTTGTATCTACAAAGTGAAGATTCTGAAAAAGACATAACTATGTATATAAATAGTCCTGGTGGAGCTATTGTATCAATGTGGTCTATTATAGATACGATTAATATAATCAATCCTGATGTTGTGACTATTTGTACTGGTATGGCAGCGTCTGCAGGTTCTGCACTTCTTGCAGCAGGAGCTAAAGGAAAAAGGATGATATTGCCACATGCAAAGGTGATGATCCATCAACCCATGGGAGGTGCTCAGGGACAGATAAGTGATATGGAAATAACTATAAAAGAAGCCCTGCGTGAGAAGAAATCTTTAACTCAGTTTTTAGCGGATAGGTGTGACAAATCATTTAAACAGTTAGATAAAGATATGGATAGAGATAACTACATGGATGCAGAAGCGGCTTTAAAATATGGTATAGTTGATAAAATATTAAAAGCAAATCCAGCAAAAACAAGATAGTATGAAAATAGAAAAAATTAGAGATTTGGTAAAAGATTATTTTGTAAACATGTTGTTGCTCAGGTGGATCTGGGTGTTTGGATTGCTTGCAATAGGTACATTTTTTTTGTTCTATGGGCAAGTACAAGGAACTTTTGATATACATGAGTCAATACGAACAGCATCTATAAGAGATCTTAGTTTTTTCCAAATCTGGACGGTTATTACAGCATCAGTGTTGATAAATTATTCTATATCATTCTCTGTTAAGTATAAGTTTCCTAGAACAGAGGTGTTGTTTTTTCTGGTAAGTCTACTGAGTTTATCTGTTCTGTATTTTCACGTTGTTCCAAATTTCTTTTAAATAGTTTATTTTTCCAAATCTGTTTTACACTGTGTGTCTTGCCACCTTGGTATCTTATAATTATCTCCAGTCCACAACTCTTTTATATTATATACAGGAGTTCCCTTATTTATATTGTCATAAACAAATTTAACGTCATCCAATGGAGTTCTTGTACAACCATGACTGCCCTTTATTTTCCAAATATCTGTGCCCATACAAGATTCAGGAAACCATCTATACGCATCATGTATTCCATATAGGCTTCCTCGAAAATACGCCAATACTCTGTCATATTTTATATTAGCCCCATATGGCTTGCCTGTATATGGACTGATTGGTTGCCTGTCTTTTTGTTTTTTAGATACACTACCAACAATATCAGTTGGGGTTGGTGTCTTTGGACTTCCGCTAGTCATAGGAACTGAGAATACAAACATACCATCCTGATATACATAAAATCTTTGTGTTTCTATGTTTTGCAAGATAACTTGATTGTTATTTTCTGCCAGTTCTACAAATTTTTCTAGTTTATTTGTTTTTGTCTGTATTGGAGGTGTATTATTTATATTTATATCCCTTCCATCTTTCTCTGCACTGTTAAGTAGCTTTATCGCTCTATCTATTTTTTCTTTATCAAACTGATTCTCTATAGTTGCTAGGTTTTCATCGTATTTTTTACCTCCCCCGATTGTATCAAATACAGTTTTTGTTATAAACTCGTTTAATTCTACAGTGGTTTTCTGAGATCCTTCTAGTTTACTCAAGATAATTTCGTTTTGGTTGTATATGTTTTTAACTTTATTTTTTAGATATGATAGCTTTTGGCTTTCTTCGATATATACAGATCTAGGTAGATATATTTCAAAATTAGTTTTATCAGTTTCTATATTTTCTTTGAGATCATTGTTTGCAGATCTAAGCATGTTAATCAAAACTTCTTTTTTTGAGTTTATATCTTTTGGTAGTTCGAATCCACTTCCACTTTGTATATTTTTGAGATTTTCTAGCGCTTGATTACAAAGATAAATACTGTTCATATTCTTATCAAACTCTAATTTTATATTATCAATTTTAGTAGAGTGTTTTTGTTCTATGTTTTCGAAAGCTTGACTAATTTGTGATTGTTCAGAATATCCAGTTTGGTTTTGTATGTTGAGCCATGTTACTGCTAATTGACTTGGTACTTTACGTAAATTGTCAATCTGATTACAAGTTTTTTGTAGGTTTTTTGTAGGTTTTATATAGTCAATTTTATTATTTATTGCTTTCAGAACTTGATTACAATTTTTTGGTAGAGTTTGTGTTTTTATATTTATGTCTTGTATAATTTGTCCTACTTCACGGCCGCTATCACTATTTACATACAAAAAACTACCTATTGCAACCCCACCACTAAGTCCCAGCATTGTTAATATTTGTAATCCTCTACTTTTATTGTTGGATATTCTCTTTTTTTCACCTAACTTTTTTCTTGTAAATCCTTTATCTTTTTGGCCTTCTTTGATCATATAGATATATCTAGCATAATTATTTATTATATACAATAGTGGTTAATTATTAAGTTTTTTAGACTTTTCAGCCTCTAGTCAACATATACTAACGTCCCAATATCAGCCCATTTATATACAAATTCTACAGCAGAATGTGGTGTGTTTATACATCCGTGACTACCTCCCCATTTATAGTCATCCCCTCCAAACTTTGATCTCCAACAATCTACACTATTGCAAGAGTCGTGAATACCATAACCACCATAGAATGGCATCCAATAATCCACCCATAACCGATAGCCATCTCCGGAAAGATATCTACCAGGAGTTTTTTGATAAATACTGAAAGAGCCTCGTACTGTTGGAGTGCTTAATTTCCCACTTGTAATATATGTAGAGAAAATCAACTGTTCATCCTCGTACAGATACATTTTCTGACTCCATATATTTATATATATTTGTTTCCATATACCCTCTTTTGGTGCTTTTGGTGGCAGCTTTCCAATCCATTTTTTTGCCTCTTGCTCTATCCACACTTCTCTCTGAGCAATTTCTTTATCGTATGTTTTTTGTTGCTCTTCTCTAGATTTGTTTAGTATTGGATACACATGCTCTTCTAATACTGATACAATCTCTTTGTAATTTTTTTTCTGATACTTCTGCAGAACTCTGATATCTTTTGCTTTGCTTAGAAATTGATTCATATCTTCTTGCTGTCCTTCCATTCCTCTTTTTTCAAAGAAGATGGCCAACTCTTCCGCTTCTGCCTCCATTTCTATTAAACTTTCAAATAATATCTTTTTCTGGGTTGTGTCAACTTGGGTCGTTAATATTGCATTCTTTTGTTCTAACTCTTTTAACAAATCATTGTAATCATTCAAGTTCAAATCTATTTCTACAAAGCTTTCTGTAAAGTAATTTATATAGTTTTCTAGCTCTTCCCTATTCTGGATTGTAATGTTTTCTGTGTCTATAAGCTCAATTTGATAAGCTTCTAGATTCAGCTCTAGTAGCTCCCTACTCTTTTCTACCTTGCTTTTGTATTTTTTATTTAACTCTCCCTCTTTTTCTTTTGTTTGATTCGCTATATCTTTTATTTTACTATATCCAGAGAACAGTGTCATATCATCTTTCTCTGATTGAAGATATTCTAGGTCATCTTGTAGCTGGTCTAATCCGTTGTAACTAAGTTTTTCAACTGTCTGTATTCCATGGTTGATTATACTTTTAGTATCCATATAAGCTTTTGTATAGCCAGTCCCAGCTAATACTATAAATAATAGTAACAATGCAATAATTCCATATACTATATATTTGACTGTTGCCATCCCTCCCCTCATACCAATTAAGTATGATTCAATCTTTTATCATTGTCAATATTTTAATTTTTTAACCAATTAAGTGCGAATTTTTTTTGTAAGTTTTTTGAATTCAGCTTTTGTGATTCTAGCACTTTGTTGAGTAATTCGGCTATTCTTTGATCTTGGTTTTGTTTATAGAAGCTTTCCAAGTAGTTTAATAGTTGCCATAGCCAGAAATCAATCTCCTCTCTTTCAACTTTTTTCAAATCTGGGAACTCTACTTTTGTTTTGTCCTTAATTAGTTGTTTGACAAATTTTAGTGGTTCTGGTAAATTTTTCTTAGTTTTTTCCAATAGTTTTTGATCTAGATTTTTCATTACAAGTTTTTTACTAATCTGGTAAATATTTGATCTAGATTTTATTGTAGGTAATATAATGTTTTGAGTTTTTGAGAACAATACGATGATTAAATTGTTTGGCGGCTCTTCTAATAGTTTCAACATACCCTCTTGTAATTGGATTGAGTAATTATCAAGACTGCCTAAAAATAAAAGAGTCGGCTTGGAATACACGCTATATAGATCCAATATCTGTTTTGTAAATTGCTTCTTATCAGTATAATCATGTTCTATTATTTTTTGAGATGATAATAGTGACTCATACTTGCCTTCAATCTGTTTTAAGTCTAAGTCCTCATTTAAAATATTGTATAACTCTTCTGTGGTTTCTATTTTCTCCAAATCTTCTATAGATTTAACAATATCATTACTATCATTAAATAAAAGCCCTAATGACATACGTATAACATTATAGTTTATATAAGTTTGAGTTATAATTATATTAGATTGTGTCATTCTACTTTTTATTCTAAATTGAATTCTATCCTTTTTTTGCCGCTACCAACTGATTTTTGTTTTATTATTTTAAATTTCCCAAAATTCTTTGCATTATCTGCATGTGGCCCTCCACAAAATTCTTTACTATATACAGTAGATTGATTTATATCAGTTATTGTATAGACTGTTACGATATCTCCATATTTTTCTCCAAATAGTCCAATTGCTCCAGATTTCTTTGCGTCTTCTCTATTTAAATTTTCTTTTTTTACTATAAAGTCTGAATTTATAATTGCCTGAATTTTATTTTCAAGACGTTCTATTTCTTCATTGTCTAATTTTCTGTCAAATGTAAAATCAAATCTAGCTTTTTGCTCCGTTATAGCAGATCCTGTTTGTTTAACAGTTTCTCCAAGCATATTCCTTAGTTCTTGATGCAGTAAATGTGTGAGCGTATGCAGTTTTTTTGTTTTATCTGTATGTTCTCCAAGCCCAGATTTGAAAACTTCTTTTGATATTGTTTGTGACTTTTTTTGATGTTGCTCTACTAGTTCTTCCAGCCTACTCATATTCATTTTTACAACATCTTGATTTTCTATTATACCTTCAGAAGCCTCTAGTGGAACTCCATGGGTTTGATATAGATCCCATGTCTTTTCAGCAAGAAAATCTGTAGTAATATTACTATTCTTTTGAAATACTTTCCCCCATTCTTTTTCCCCAACTTTTAGAGCTCTTAAATACTTTTGCGCCTCTGTATTCAGTGATTGTATTGCGATATCTCTTGTAGTGCTCAGGTCGTAAACCCCTTTATATATACTTATTGTTTCGTCAACAAGGTTTTCAAAATATTCTGAATTGGTGATGTCTATATTTAACACTATACTAGAAGATAAGGCTCTACGAATTAGCCTTCTCAATACATACCCACGTTGTTTTCCAGAGGGGGTTATGCCATCTGAAATTATTATACAAGCTGTCCTGATATGGTCAGCTATTATATAAGAATGATTTTTTGTCATAAAGATATCAAGCTCTAGAAAAATTGTTTTGTCAAGCTATACAAAAACACCCTAAAAATAGGGTGAAATTGTTTTAATAGCTTTTCTAACTATTCGGTTACCTCTGGCGCTTTTTGTTCAACTTTAATTTTTGTATCTTTCTTTGAAGAATCATCATCACTCATTAGATCAGCAATGCTTAATTTAGTTTTTCGCTTCTTTTTCTTCTTATCCTTGCCTAGTTCCTCCCCTTCAGCTTTTTTTGCCCGAGCTTTAAACTTCTCTATACGACCTGCAGTATCAACCAACTGTTCTTTACCTGTATAAAAAGGGTGAGTGTTTCCACAAATATCCACTCCTTCTGTTTCTGTTGTCATTCCTAGTGTATACTCACTACCATCCATGCTGCAGGTAACTTTTGCTTCTGGATAATAAGTATGTTTAGTTTTCTTAGCCATAATAAATATAAACAAAATATTAGAGATTTTTTCAATATTGTCAAGGGCTAGCTTTTTGCATTCATCCAAATTTGATAAAGGCTGTATATCAATAATGTCGTAAAACCAGTCCAAAGATTAAGCACTTCAACCTGATGCATTATTATCAATGTAGATATGATCCCTGTGCTTATGCTAGTCTGCGCTAACAATCTATTAGTCTGTCGTATATCCAAGAAGTCTTTTTGTATCGAAAAAATCCACCAAAAACTAAACAACATAATACTAGTGAAGATTGAAATACTCAAGAGGGCGATAAAAGCATATATGTATAAAAAACTATTACCAGGATCTAATAATATCATAACAGAACCAATGGAAACAACGCTGACTATTAGTGAAATTATCAGAATTTTTTGTATTGATAGTACGTATTTGATAGGGCTGTGAGCTTTTCTTTTGTTCATAAGATATATCTCTTGCTTGACTAAATAAATAAAACATATTGTTATCATTTTTGTCAAATAACATTAAATATTTTTTATAATAAATGTATGCACTTAGCAATAATAATGGATGGAAACAGAAGGTGGGCAAAATCAAGAAATTTATTAAAATTCTTTGGACATAAACAAGGAGTTACAGCATTAGAAAATATTATTAAAATAAGTCCAAAATATGGGGTGAGCACCTTAACTGTTTATGCATTTTCCACTGAAAATAACAAAAGAGATCCAGAAGAAGTAAAAGATTTGTTTTCTCTTATGGCGACAGTTGCAAAGAAACGGAGAGGTAGTTTTGTAAAAAATGGAATTAAGGTTGCAGTGCTTGGGGATCTAGATTCTATTCCAGATAAGTATAGCAATGAAATGAGAGAAACGGTTGAAACAACAAAGAACTGTGACAATCTATTGATTCAAATATGTATCAATTATGGTGGCAGAGATGAAATTGTCAGAGCTGTGGAAAGGGTTATAAGTAAGGATATCTTATTAAATATAGAGTCTTTACAAAATAATTTAGACTCTAGTCTTCAGCCAGACCTGATAATAAGAACTGGAGGGCATAGAAGGTTATCAAATTTTCTTATTTGGCAATCTGCATATTCAGAATTATATTTTACGGATATTCTCTGGCCTGATTTTGATGAAAAAGAATTAGTTGCAGCTTTAGATTTTTATAAAAAAGAAAAGAGAAATTTTGGTAAGTAGTCTTGACAATTTTTTATTTTCATATCATTATATAAATAATATGTTATCATCTGAGTATTTAGTGATTGGTTCTGGGCAAACTGGAATATTTGTTACAGAAGAATTGGCCAAAGCTGGCAAAAAAGTTATATTAATAGAGCAGGATATAGTTGGAGGATCCTTTGTTAATGAAGTAGATATGCCAAGGAGTATTTTGATGAAAAAATCTCAAATTTTTAGTAAGTTGTTGTCATCGACGGCAAAGAATAAAAAAATATTGACTGAACTGGTGAAAAAAAGGAAAGAAATTAGCTCTGATATTACTAAAGAAATTAGAATTTTACAGAAGGAGTTGTTAAAAAAGTTGGAAGATTATTCTAATGTTAAGATTATAAAAGGTCAAGCAGAGTTCTCTTCCCACTCTCTTATAGAAGTCAATTCAGAAGAGGAAAGGCATTTGATAGGATTTAAGACTTGTATACTAGCTGTTGGTAAAAACTTGGAAGAAGTGAGAATTAATGCTAAGATAGATAAGAAGGTTAAGCTACTAAGCCGTGAAGAAGTTTATACTTTGATAAAAATTCCAAAAACTTTAACAATAATTGGGCTTACTATAGAGACCATAGAAATTGCTCATATTTACTCTAATTTAGGGGTTGTTGTAGATATTTATGAAGAAGAAGATAAACATGTTTGTCTTAGTAATATAGACAGAACAGCGGTTAACTATACATTAAAACAACTTCTAAGAAAACAAGTTAATATACACTTTGGCTGGAAAGTTGCATCTATAAAATATTCCAAAAACAGTAATACAATTGAAAGCGAAAATGGAGAGAAGGTAAAAGTTTCTGATATTTTTGTTCCAACTTTTAGAGGATTAGACTCTAAATATTTAGGATTAGAAAAAATAGGAGCAAAGTTTAACAAAACTGGAATAAAAGCAAATAATTATGGAGCTGTTAAGTGTAAAAGCAAAAAAAGGATTATCGCACTTGGAGAATGTGTAGATAATAATATAGAATCTAAAAAAGATACTATAAACAACTTTTTAATAAATCAAAAGGTTTTTGAGAATGACAAAAGCGGGGTATTTCAAAGCTCTTTATTAAATAACATTACAACAAAAATTATAAAAATAAATAGTAAAAACCCCGTATCAACAATTGGGTTGTCAGAAAAAGAAGCTATATCAAAGTATGGATCACAAGTAAAGCAAAAAGTGATATATAATTATAACATGAGTGGTTTTTGTAAATTGATATATAAAGATTCCAATAAAGAGTTGATTGGGTCTGTTTTGGCTGGTGATTTTTCAGATAGTCTTACCCCTGTTTTGCTTCAATCAGTTCAAAACAAAAGCAATTTATTGGAAATTAGCTATTATATAGAATCTATACTTGATATATAATAATCTTATATCTTATATAATTCCTGTTCTCGCTGTGAGGATAGTGCTATTATTAGAAATGTACCAATTAGCATAACACCCCCTACTCCTAATATTTTTTTGTTAACTCCAGTTGAGTTTGTCCCCACTCCACTTAATAGGTTATCGTTTTCTCCGTTTAAGTCATTGCCAGCAATGGGTTGGAAATAAGGGTTTTGCTCTTCTTCTTTCTCGTTATTACCAGTATCATATTTTATAGGTTCAAACACTTCTTGTGGAAAATCAAAAGGCTCATTAAGAGGGAGTTGGGGTGCTTCTGTAAAAACTGATGTACTTAATAACAGCGGCGATAGTAGTAGAATAGTAATAAAAATTCGAAACATATATATTTTTTATTATAATAAAAGCTAATATAGCATATTTTTTTGTTATATACAAGGATAAAAAATATAACCCTTGACTTAATTAATTTTTTATTCCAATATTTTAATATATTCTATGTCAAAAAAACAAGTTGCAAATAGATCTGTTTTAAAATATATTGTTAACAGCTTTTCTTATTTTATATTAATTAGCTTGATATTTATAGGACAATATTTACAGCAGGTTGATGTAAGAGCTGATAATTATGGAACAAACAAATACAGTGAATGTAAATATAGCAACTATTATTGCAACATGTATTTATCTATGAATTTTAGAAATGCTGCCGATACTCTTAATGTTAGTCAGTGCAATCTTGGTACAGCGTCAGATACATCTGTTTCTACGTGTCAATATAGGGTAAAGATAGATACAAATGCAAAAGATGGTTATTCCTTGTATGTAAAATCTTCTGGAGGATTTACAAACAGTAGCAATACAATTCCTAGTGCATCTGTTGGTAGTGGAGGATCTGGTGGAACAGATATATCCAATTCAACAGCAGGAGTTGAAATGTATGGGGTTGTTATTGACAAGGGTGCTATAACTGGAACCGATGCTCCTGGTGTCCCTACCTTGTCTTCTATTTTTGATGCGGGGACAAATGCTGTTAAATATGACTACACAACTAATCAGTTATTATTACTATCTATCGATATAAATAGACCATCTAGCATTGATCTTATAAACACTTCTCTTGTTACACATAAATTGAATATAGAAACACTGACAAATCCTGGTACATACCAACAAGTTATTACATATACACTTCTTCCAAACTTCTAAAAAATGGGCTTGTCAAAAATAATGATTGATGCTATACTTTGATTATAATTATTTTTTATGCAGGTTATAATTGATTCATTAACTATATCAAGTTTAATATTTTTTAATATTTTTTGTTTAATTGGAATTTTCACCCTAGTTGTTATAGTAAAAGTCTTGAAAAATATGAAAAGGAAAACTGATGACACCATAGATACTGTCAATGGCGTGCTATATAATATACATGAGTCTATTGATAAAATTAATAAAAATCGTTTTTTAACAGATATTCTTGGATCTGTAATAAAAATGTTTGGTGGTCGGCGTTAGAATAGTGTATTTTCATCCTCATTATAACCGAGAGAGATTGTTTGTTTTATCAATGAGTTAAAATTGTATTTTTTAAGTAATTCTACTCCACCTGAAAGGTCAAATTTTGAATTTTGCAAGTTAATATCAGAAATATTTTGTAATCGGGCTAGTTTGTAAGTTTGTTTGATCTGTTCTGAGTTATCTAGTATTTTTTGGATTGTTTTTTCATTTTTTGGATTGTTTAGAAAAGCTGTGTTATTAATATTAACTCCTTCTGATATACTTTCATGTTCTATATCTAAGACTCTAAATAAGTTTTTTAGTCCTCCTGTACTATTTAGTATTTTTGCAGCTGTTTTTGGCCCAATACCGTTTACTCCTACAAGATTATCTGATTTATCCCCAACAAGAGCTTTATAATCTACAAAAATCAATGGATCTATTTCAAATTTTTCAATAAAGTTTGTTTTATCAAATAGAAAATAGTCTTTAATTATTTTATTTTGTCTTACAAAGAAAATATTGTCTTTTATTAATAATTGGTACAAGTCCTGATCTGCAGAAAATATAATATGCTCATCTTCTGTTTTACTATCAATATTAGGCAGTCCTGCGCTAATGGTTGCGATTATATCATCCGCTTCAAAACCAGGCGATGTAAAAACATTGTTAGTTATCCTATTGCACCAATCAATTATCATTGGTATCTGAGTTTTCATATCTTCTTCCATCGGAGTTCTTCCAGCCTTATAATCTTTAAACATCTTATGTCTCCATGTTGGTTCTCTTGTGTCCATTGCAAATATTAACTCATCCGGAGACCAATTCTTTATCAGAGCTATTACAGTTCTTGCAAAACCAAAAAAAGCTCCAACTGGCTGTTTATTAAATATCAATTTATTAGAAAAATAAGATCTGTATATTAAATATGAAGTATCTATGATTAATGTTCTCATAGTGTTTATTGTTGTATTTGTTTTATTTTGTTTGAAATAATATTTTTAACTTCATCACTAGGTTCTGAAAATTTATAATTTGGTAATTCAAACACCTTAATCTTTAATAATGGCCAGTACCTAAACTCTTCTTGTCCAAAAAATGACTCCTTCGGAAAAGGTCCATGAGATGGGTCTGTAGAATCTAGACTGTGGCATCTATTATCACCCATTAGAAAATAATGATTATCTGGAATTTTTGTTTTTGCAAAATATGATGTGAATCCATTGGAATATGATGCACACCCTAATTTCATTTCCTCTTTTACAGAATTGCTAAGGTAATCTTCATTGATCACAGCGCCGTTTGGATTGTTTTCGTTGTATATAATTAGGTTGTCTCCAACTATTTGGATTGATTCTCCAGGTAGCCCTATAATCCTTTTTAAAAAGAATTTGTTTTGAGATGAAAGATTTGGAAAGGTTTTTGTTAAGAAGGTTGAATCTTCTGACATTTTTTTTGTTTCATAAAACGCAACAACTTGCCCACGTTTTAAGTTCGTATCTTTACGATTGATTACTAACATTTGATTTTCTTTATAATTAGGTTCCATGCTTTGTCCAACTACATTAACTTGTTGAAATATAAACAATCGCAATATTAGCATACTGAAGGCTAGTAACCATATAATACTCCAAAATATAGCCCAAAATCTCTTGTTTTTATTTTCAAGTACTTTATTCATAAATAATTATTAGGTTTTTTGATTAAAAAATACAATTAACTATATAACTCAAAATTGTTTTTGTCAATTGACAAATTTCGTTAGTTAGTGCATATATATAATATGGCATCACCAAAGCTTTTTCATCTACCTCTCCCACAAAATACTGAATTTGAGCTTAGGCAGAAAATTAGCAGTCTAGATAGTGATGCAAAGGCTTCTTTAACGTTTTTACAAAACCAATCGCTGATATTGGCAAACAAGTCTTTGTGTTATAGAAAAGTTTTACAATCAATGGATTTGTCCGCTATTGATGGTAACATCCTTCACTGGGCAATGTGGAAAAGCATGAAGGCTAGTTTTCTTCCAAGAAAATTTTCAGAACAGGTAACTACTCTACCCTTGTTTTTAAGATTTTTAATTTTTTTACCATCTTTTATAGTACAATTTGTGTTGAACTATATTACTTTAATACTGGGGTTATTACTGAAGTATAACTATACAAAACATACAAAAACACAAAACATATCAGGTCACAAATTCAGTTTTGATCTGTTAAAACTTGCAAATAAAAAAAAGTGGAAAACTTTGATATTAAGTGAGAATACAGAAGCTGACATGGTTACCAAAGATTTGACAACTAGGCTTTATCCGGACTTAGATCTTATTTGGTGGGATCATAAAGTAAAAAACCTGGCAATAATGCTAGAAAATAAGGCTGAAACATCACAAATTAGTAGCAAAGAGGATGAGAAGTTTTTAAAAAAAAGAAAATCCAAAGTTAATCTTGATAATTTATTTGATCTATATCCAGAGTTATATGCTGCTCAAGAATTTATTATACAACAAAGCCCCGATTTAATTATTACAACACTGCCAAATTATCATGGAGAGCAAGAGTTTTTTATGCATTTGTTGAAAATAAATAAAGATTTGAATTTTAGACTAATAGCTGGGGTTGAGGATCACAATCTATTTAACTTTAAGAAAAATGTTATAACCTACTTTAAGAATATTTTGATGAAGCTTAAAAATTATATATTGTTGTTATTTTGGGCGACACAAAACGAATTTGTCTCTTTAATAAAAAAACCTTCTTTTAAGATTATAAATGTAGTGAAAAACATTAACTCTGATTATTTATTGGTACAGAATTCGGATAGTCTAGAGTATTCATTCCCTACTATCAGTGTTAAAAATTTCAAAAAACCTGAAGAAGAAGGTGTTGACTATATATCTAAAGAGTTCAATATAAAAACTTCAAATATTAATATTGAAGCGTTTTCAAAACAAATTGATAACCTAGAAGAGTCTGTTACGTTTTTAAATTTTATAAGAGATAGGTTGGATAAAAATTCTATTATAGAAAGAAGGGTGAATATAATGCATTATAACGCATCAGGTATTGTAAAAGATGATGTTAGTATAAAATGGGTTGCTGCAAAAGAATTACAAAAAGCACTGCCCGTCAATCAAAGATGTGTCGTAAGTATGCTAACAAATTAATTTTGTAATAAAGAAGTTAATTCCTTTTCGATTAATGACGCACCTCCTATTAAAAATCCTTCTATACCGTTTATTTTTGATAACTCTTCAATATTATCACTCTTTACACTTCCACCATACAAAACAGAGACTTTATTTCTGTCGTTATTTATTTGTTTAATTATTTTAACTGCGTTTTCAATATCATCAATACCAGCTGGCTTGCCTGATCCAATCGCCCATATAGGTTCATAAGCTATATATATCTGTTTATTTGTAAAGTTATCCAGAACGGGCTTTAGTTGTTCAATAATAACATTGTCATCGGACTGATCAATATTACTACTCGTGTATCCAATACACAAAACTGGTATTAAGTTATTCTTATAGGCTTCTTCTATTTTTTTTATTATCGTACTGCTTGTGTTGGAATCTCTGAAAGTTTCTCTACACTCAGAATGAGCAATTATACAATATTTTGCACCGCAACTAGCTGCCATTTTTGCAGAAATTTGAGAAGTATAGGCTCCAGAGTCATAACTGGAAATATTTTGGATACCTATCTGGTCGCAGGATTCTTTAGCTTGTTGTAGAAAAACACTTGGTGGGAATATTACAATATTTTTTCTAGAGGTCTTTTTATATATTGAAAGTAACTTTTCTGTATCGTTATAGCTATTTGGATTCATTTTCCAATTAAACATTAAAATTTTAGACATATATATAATTTTTTAATAAAGTTTTACTTAATTGTTTTTGTATTCCAGTCATAGTTATTTAATACAACTTCCAATATATCATCAATTGTGCGAATACGGATATCTGGCACAATGCCAATTTGGTCTATTTCATCTCCATTTGGAGTATACCAATTAGCTATTGTTAATTTTAGGGTTCCATCGTCTTTTAGTGGGTACATTTGTTGCACAACTCCTTTTCCAAATGTAGTTTGTCCTATTATCATAGTTCCGCGATTATCTCGTAAGCATCCTGTGACAATTTCACTTGCAGATGCTGTATTTTTGTCAGTTAGAACTATTATTGGATAGTCCTGTAGGGTATTATCTTTTGTTGTGGATCTCAAATAACTACTCTCCTCTTTTGTTTTTTCTTTTACAACAATACTATCTGTCTTAACAAAATATGAAGAAACTTCTATTGTTTGGTCTAATAATCCTCCAGTATTACCTCTTAGATCTAAAATAATTTTCTCCACTTCTTTATTATTAATAATCTCTGAAGCAACTTGATTCATCGCACTGTCTAATCCAGTACCAAATGAACTTATAGTTATTATTGCAACGGAATCTTTAAATACTAATTGAATAGGATCGATCCTTACGCTTCTTCTTTCAACTTTAAAATCCATCAATTCATCTCCCCGAAAAAATTGTAGATCAACGAATGTCCCTGGCTTGCCTTTAATTTTCTCTGCAATCTCATCAAAATCATAAAATTCTAAAACACTAGTATTATCAACGCTATATAATATATCTCCTGTATCAATACCATACTCTTGTGCTGGACTGTTTTTAAAAACTTTATCTATTCTATATTCACCTTCGTCAATTCTAAATTGCACTCCTATTCCTTCGTATTGCTCATCTATATCTTTATTAAACTGACCAGCTTCTTCTTCTGTCATATAGTAACTGTATCTATCGCCGAGTGAGCTTACAAACCCTCTCATTTGACCTTCATACAACTCTCTTTCGTTTGGATACTGACCTATATAATCTTTATCTATTATATCTTCTATTTGGTTTTTTGCATTCGAATCGATAGAAACAACATTGGGAGAGTATTTATCTAATAGCAACACAGTCGTTATGATTAATAAAATTGCAGATACCGATGCTAACACAATCTCATTAATTCGTTTTTGTTTTGTCATAATTAATAAAGTAATTAATATATAATAAAATAAAATATGTCAACCATTGACAAAAATGAAAGGTTGGTAAAAACTGTTTTTGTTTAATAAAAGAAATTTTCTCTTCTTTAAAATACGTATATTAATATGATACAAAACGACCCTGAAATATATTTACAAGCTGCAAAAATGTTTACTTATTTTGGTCTTGCATTTCTTATAGCAATGTGGCTATCTCCTTTCTTAATTGCACTATTAAAAGGCCTGAAGTTTTGGAAAAAAACCAGTAGAAAAATGTCAGCAACTGGAGAAAAACTTACTGTAACCGCCCAATTCTACAAAGAGAATGAGGAAAATGAAGACAGAAAAAAAACACCAAGAGCTGGAGGTATATTAATATGGGTTACAACTTTATTATTAGCTTTGATTTTTTGGGTTGCACTGAAAATTGATCCAGATGACAGCTTGATTCAGTTCCTCAACTTTGTAGATAGGAGAGAGACTTTTATACCACTTGGGGCATTATTTTTTTCAGCTTTATTAGGATTGGCAGATGATATCCTTGTAGTATTACCTACGGGAGGAAATTATTTTGCTGGTGGATTGAGACTCAGTCAGCGGGCTGGAGGAGTGGCTATTATCAGTTTTTTGGTTGGGCTTTGGTTTCATCTAAAAATTGGAGACAAAATGCATACTATTACCCTTCCATGGTGGAATAGCGTAGAAAATGGATGGTATAAACTTAATTTGGAAAACATTTCACTACCTTTCACTTTTTTGGATAATTTCTTACAAAATAGTTTTGGTTGGGATATGCATATATCTAATGGAGGCTGGCTAATTATACCGATTACTTTGGTGGTCTTAATGAGTTTATGGGGATCTTCGATTATAGATGGGTTTGATGGTCTTGCAGCAGGAACTCTAATTCCAGTATATTTTGCTTTTGCGGGACTTGCTTTTGCACAATCTTCTTATGATATCGCAACATTTTTAGCTGTAATTACTGGAGCACTTGTTGCCTACCTATGGTTTAATATTCCACCGGCTAAGTTTTATATGGGAGATACTGGTAGCCTTAGTTTGTTGATTGTAATAGGGGTGGTAGCTATGTTGCTGGATAAAATCTATATCCTGCCGATCGTTGGACTAATCCTGTATATAACACTTTTTTCTGCTATCATTCAGATATTTTCTAAGAAAGTTTTTAAGAAAAAAGTTTTTTTAGCTGCTCCATATCATCATCATCTTGAAGCTAAGGGGTGGGAGCGCAATCAAGTTACCATGAGATTTTGGTTAATTTCTATAATTACTTCTATACTTGGGTTTGCAATGGGTATAATAATAGTTTAAATGTAATAATAATAACAAACAATACTTATGACTAAAATGTATAAAACGAAATTTTGGAACAAACTACCAATTGTTAACAAAGTAAATGATAGTGAAAAAATATTTCTACATACGAGAGCCCATGTAATATTGATAACATTAAAAGCCATTGGTTTTGTATTGGTATCCATAATGTTATATACTATGAGTATTGTTA
>JAOZKL010000001.1:33361-38300 GCA_029935375.1 Patescibacteria group bacterium
ACATATTTAGCTGGTATGTATGTTGCTAACCTTGTACTGATAGGGATATTGGCTGCTACATTTCATAATTATTATTTATCTATACAGATTGTAACCACCGAAAGATTGGTTGATGTAGATCAAACTGGAATACTGAGACGAGAAGTGAATGAAGTTTTTTGGACTGAAGTGCAAAATATAAATTATAAACAAAATGGATTATTGGCTACTATATTTGACTATGGTGATGTAATTATAGAAACAGCTGGAGCGCAAACAGCTAGTAAAACAAGTGGTTTCGTGTTTGAAAACGTTCCACAACCAAAGAAAATATCAGATAAACTTAGTCATGTATATAATGAAAAACGGGAGGAAAAGTACGGAACAAAAAAAGTTTGACCATTTCAAAAAAAATAAGTATACTTGTTTATATTAAGAAAAAGCAAAAAATTATGTTAAAAAAAATTAGTTCTAAAATTGCAGTATTTACGCTACTCTTTGGTATGTTATTTACAGTATTGTTACCTACTCCAGTTACCGCAGCGTCTGGAAATGAAAAAAAAGCTCCTGTTTGTGCAGAGCTGGCTAATCCAATAAGCATTGGTCAATTGTTCAATCCTGGTAATTTTACACCTATAATTCCGGATTCATGTCCAAAACCCCTTCCATTTTACCCTGATATCTTTTTTGTCTTTGCAAGAGCCTATGCATTGATCGAATCTGCTGTATTATATCTTTTCACTATAATGATGGTAATATTTGGGCTGCAAATGATGGTGGGAGGGCTTTCTAGTGAACAACAATATAAGGTGAAGAAAAACATAAAAAATGCAGTTTTTGCAGTAATAATCGTTCTAACTGCTCCAGTTCTTGTTAGTGAAATAATGTCTCTGTTGTTGAATACAGAAAAAATGAGTATATTGTTCTAATCAAATATAAAATAAAAAAAATATGACTAAAAAAAAGATATTAAACAAATTTAGTAATCTAGTAAAAATACTATCTATAGTGGCTTTTGTTTTTATGATTGCTGGGATGTTCATGCAACAAACACCCTTTGGATATGCAGATGTTGATGCAGGTCTTTTGAAAGACACAAACATGTTAAAATATGATTGTATATTTCCAGGTAAAGATGGAGAGAACTGTGATGGTGGAGGAGAGCCTCTTATAAAAGGAGTGTCTGACTGGTTGGTTGGGTTGGGTGCGCCATTAGCTGTTATTGTAATAATTTGGGGTGGTTATCAGTTTATGACTGGAGGTACTGATAGTAAAGTTCAAGGTAAAAAAACCATTACAAATGGAGTTATTGGCTTAGTTATAGTTATTTCAGCTAAAGTTATTGCAGATGTAGTAAAAAAGACAGTTACCACTGAAGGACAGGATGGCGGATTGAATACTGCTCCTGCAGTGGAAATATTAGGTCAAATCTTTAATGTTATGACATATCTTTCCGCGGTTGTAGCTGTTATATTTATGGTGTATGGAGGGATACTTATGATCACTGCAGCAGGAAGCCAAGAGAAGGAAAAGAAAGCCAAGGATGCTCTAAAAAACGCAGTTATTGGTCTAGTAGTAGTAGGTTTTTCTATAATTATAGTTCAGATTGTAAAAGGTGTTACTAAGCAGGCTATCACTAGCTCTATTATTTTTGATGCCCTACCTTTTCTATAAATTCGATAATTTGCGAATTAGAATCTGCCCATTCTCTAATTGGTGCAAACCATTGTGAAAAACACTTTGCAATAGCCGATTTTAGATCCATTGCGTGCAACCTTCCTTCAAAGTAATCGAGTTCTAAGTCTTTATAGTTATCATAAGTTTTATTTCCACCAAATTTGTCTGGTCGTATAACTTCCAACTTTTTACCAGCTGGGAAAATCATTTTTTTTGACCAATCTAACAGTGGATTGTTCTGTTGCTCTTGTTTTATTTGATCAGCATCTTGATCTTCTTGTGGCATAGGGCAATATGCTTTTTTTAGTTTTCGTAACATTTCTTCTTCATTATCATGCACCCAAATTGCAGAGTCTGGTTTCGATTTGCTCATTTTATTTGCTTCTAGCTCTGTTATTTCACCATTAACTTTCTTAATTTTGGGAGGAGTCATACCAAGTAACAAATTATTGAATATTGTGATTGGCTTTATATTTTTATCTCCAATTTTTAATTGAAAGTCATCACTCATTTTGTATGCTATGTCTCTGCAACTAACATAAATTTTTCTTTGATCTAATCCTGATTGCACAATATGGGTCTGTAACCAAAAAACATCAGCAGCCTGCATGCCTGGATACCTTGTTACCTGATAATCTATATTTGTTCCAGCTTCTTTTCCAGTTATAGACAAAGAGCGCAAAACCCTATTTAGAGACAAGTGTTTATCAACTTCAAACTCATAATCCCAGAAGCTAAGATCCTTATCTGTTTTACGAAAATACTCATCTTTGGCATACAAAACAACAAGCTTGGATCCATTTCCACCTGCAATATCTAGTGATTTTCTCAGCACTGGTTCAAAATACTCTTTAGCAACTTTTCGTATGGTTTTAATATTACCATCAAGTTTTTTATTTATCCATGTGTGATAATCTGCAAGCCAAATACAAACTTCAATACCAGCTTTTTGCAGCCTTGCAACTGTAAGCATCTGATAAACACTGCCAGGAAAATGTATCTTCCCACTAATTTCAAAGCCAATATAATGTCGTATTTTTTCACCAGATTTATTTGCAGCTTCTACAATCCTGTGCAGTTCCTTATCTAGGGCGTCGTTATCAGATGGCAATACTTCAGTTGTATTGAATGTTACAGCTTTTTTTACAGTATCAAAATCATATTGTATGTACATAATTGAATTGCATTGAACAGTAGAAAATCAATATTGTCAAGCATATACTATTGACTAAAACTAGAAAATTAACTAAGATTGATTTCAATATATGAAAATTGTTGTATACCCTGATAAAATTTTAGAACAAAAGACAGAGCAAGTCAGGTTTCCTTTGTCAAAAGAAGATAAAGACCTATCTGATGAGATGTTTAAATATATAAAAAACTTAGATCATTTAGCTGCAGGATTAGCTGCTCCACAGGTTGGAGTGTCTAAAAAGATGTGCGTTATAAGCGATGGAGAAAATATTTTTATGAAACTCTTTAACCCTAAGATAGATTTTTTTAGCGGAGACACATTAGAAATGACAGAGGGTTGTCTTAGTTTTCCGAATCAGTTTTATATAATTAACAGATCGGGGAAAGTTAGAATTAAATATCAAAATGAAAAAGGTGAATGGAAAAAGGTGAATGCATCAGGTTTTTTTGCTCGTGTTATACAACATGAAGTAGATCATCTCAATGGAATAATCTTTACCAACAAAAAAGGAGCTATTAAGACGTCTCTAGAAGAGTTAAAAAATGAAAAGAAATAATTATTCATAAACTTGCTCACAATGGCTAGTTATAAATTGACGAAATATTCTACTAACAGGATTGCTTTGAATTTGTCCGAATAAAATTCTCGAATCTGCACCGATAAGATGTAAGTACTTTTTCGCCCTAGTAACTCCAACATAAGCCAATCTAACCTCTTCATCTATTCCATTTGGATCTTGGTAACTGTTACTGTGTGGCAATAGATTATCTTCAACTCCTACAAGAAAAACACTTTCAAACTCCAACCCCTTGCTTTGATGTAAGCTCATTAGGCTAATTTTTGGAACGTCTTTGTCCTCATTGTCGTCTTGATTTGTCATCAATGATACCTGTCCTAAAAATTCTGTTAATTTATCTGTTAGGCTTAATTTTTCTTCATCATCAAATTTTAACATTAAAGAATATAGTTCACTAATATTTTCGATTCTTGTGTTATATTCTTCTTTTTCTGGATAATATGACTTGAGATAGGATAAATACCCAACGACTTGTAGTATATCCTTTGTAAAATCAACCAATTTTGTATTATTTAGCCAGCTTTTTTGCATTTGCTCCAATAGATTCATTATAACACCGGCGTGTTTTGATGGTAATGGATATTCAAAATCTTCAAGATATAAAAGTATTTTTTCCATAGTTTTTGGCCCCACTCCTTTCATAACAAGTGGGAGAAATCTGTTTAAACTAATTTTATCTTCACCATTTGCTACAAATTTTAATATTGCCAAGACATCTTTAATTTCTTTTCTATCCAAAAATCTAACACCAGAAACTAATTTATATGGAACTTTGTATTTCATTAGGGCTTCTTCGATACTACGGCTTTGTCCATGTGTGCGATATAAAATAGCACAATTATCTAATTCGATTGCTTTATCCCAATTATACTCCAATACATCCCAACTAGAAGGATCATATGAACTTGTCAGATGCTGTGATGGCTTAAACTCATCTCCAGCCATATAGATATCAAACATAGACGAAACCGGATCAACTGTCTCATTACTAGCCCCTTGCGGAGAATCAAGAGATATTGTCTCTTCATCAAAATAATTTTCAGGTTCTATTGATCGATCATCTGTTGTTGTACTAGCATTGTTCTCATCTGGTAAATATTGAGAGGCTAGTTTACGAACTATATATTCAGCCTCGTCTTTTTCATTACGCGCTAAGTAATATGAAACAGTTGTTTGATCATTGTTATCAGTAAAAAGTCCTTTTTTCTTTTGATGTTTATTATGTGTTAAAATTTTTTCTGCTAAATCTAGGATTGGTTGAGTTGATCGATAATTTTGATTAAGGGTTATCTCCTTTACGTTATCATACTCCTTTTCGAAGTTGAGGATTATTTCAATTTTTGAACCACGAAAACCATATATACTTTGCGCATCATCTCCCACCACAAATAAAGACTTTTTTGGGACTTGTTTTTCTATGGTATTACTATCAGACATCTATTTATATATTATGTAAAATACAAAAATTAAATTTTCATTATCTCGCTTTGCTTCTCTTTGGTTATCACTTG
>JAOZKL010000117.1 GCA_029935375.1 Patescibacteria group bacterium
ACCGCCATTCAATATAACCTCTCTTTGTTTCTTGGTCAAATCTCGCCAAGGGGTTTTTAATGAAAATTTGTGTTTCTTAGCTAATTTTTTCAATAAATCTGAAAACCATCCACCAGTTACAGTAATTTTACTAAATGGTCTAATACATCCCTCCGCAATTGAAAGGTTATCATTTGGAACTATGAGGTCAGAGTCAACTTGTGTAACAACTCCTAATCCACTACATCTAGAACAAGCTCCGTGTGGAGAATTGAAAGAAAATTGACGAACCTCAAGATTACTAATCTGATTTTGATCAAAAGCAAGTCTCTTACTATCTTCGTTAAGAGATACTACCAATGCTTTACCATCACCATGTTTAAGACAAGAGTCCAAAGCATCTAACAGTCTTATCCTGTCTTCCTTTGTAGTAGAAACACGATCTACAACAAACTCAATAGTATGTTTTTGGCTTTTCTTTAAATCTAACTTTTCAGCCTCTTGTAACAAGATTATTTTTCCATCAATTCTAATACGACGAAAACCAGCTTTTTTTGCATCAAGCAAAGTCTGTTTATGCCACCCCTTACGATCGTTTACAACTGGAGCAAGAAGTATAACAGGCCCGCCATCTCCCATCTTCATTACCCTATCAGCCATCTGAGATACAGATTGAACTTTCAACTCCTCTCCAGTATTAATATCGTACTGTATTCCAATTTTTGCATACAAAAGACGGAGATAATCATAAATTTCAGTAATAGTACCAACTGTTGAACGTGGGTTTTGAGATGTTGATTTTTGATCTATAGAAATTGCTGGAGACAGCCCTTCAATCCTACTAACATCTGGCTTGTCTTTCATGCCAAGAAATTGCCTAGCATAAGAGCTAAGAGATTCTACATATCTACGTTGCCCTTCAGCATATATTGTATCAAAAACTAAACTAGATTTTCCAGAACCTGATAATCCAGAGAAAACAGTCATCCTGTTCTTCGGAATAATAACAGAAACATCTTGAAGATTATGCTCTTTCGCTCCTCGTACTGTGATATAATTATGAGGATTTGGTAAAAATGACTTATCATCTAGATAATTATCACTATTGTAATTGATAAAATCTGTATTGACCCCTTTCGTTTTTGACATGAAAATAATATTTTAAACTTATAAAAAACTGATTAAATAAACATACTTATTTCAATCTACTTTCTATTTTTTGTCAATGGGATGTATGCGTCCACCACATATGACACATTCTAGGTTGTAGATTTGTGTATGCTTG
>JAOZKL010000118.1 GCA_029935375.1 Patescibacteria group bacterium
AGCACCAACTGACGGCTCTATAACATGGGGGATGAATTTTTCTCCTGTTTGTGCATCCAAGTATTCCATCTTTTGTCCACTGTGTTTTGCGTGTTGTGACAGGTCAAAGTTTGTCCTGTATGCCAACCCCCAAAGCTCTCCAAATCCGTGAGGGTATCTGTATTCTATATCTACAGTCCTCTTGGAATAGTGAGACAGCTTCTCAGCAGCGTGTTCTTTTAGTTTGATATTATCTGGATCGATTCCCAGATCCTGAGTTAGAACTTTTTGTTCTAGTTTCAAAAAATCTTCAAAAGTCTCTTGCCAGTTTTCTTCTTTGATAAAATATTCTACCTCCATTTGTTCGAACTCGATTACACGGAACAGGAAATTTCCGGGGGTTATTTCGTTACGAAACGCTTTTCCAATCTGTCCGATTCCAAATGGGATTTTTGGTCTTTCGGTTTGCAAGATATTTTTGTATTGTACAAATATTGCCTGCGCTGTCTCTGGTCGTAGGTATATTCTGTTGTTTTTTTGTTTGTCCAACTTGTCTTGCAGGTCTGCAATATCAGCCTTGTCAAATGTCACATCACCATCTCCTGCCTTTTGCAGTAACTCCTCCAATACATTTATAGAGCTGTTGATTTTGTCCCTGTTTGTCTCAAACATGAGGTTCATATATCTAGCATCTGTCCAGTTGGTCTTGCCACACTCTGGGCATTTGATATTGTTCTCTATTATTATGTCAGTTATTTCTTTTGCAGTTTTGCCTTCTACGTCTTGGTCTAGTGAATTTTCAATCAAGTGATCAGCCCTCAGTCTTGCCTTGCACTCTTTGCAATCTACCAGACAGTCAGCAAATCCTCCTGTGTGTCCGCTGGCTTCCCAGATTTTTTGGTTCATCAGTATAGATGCATCCATTTCGTACATGTCGTTGCGGTGGTATATAAAATTGTCTTTCCAGATTTTTTTGATATTGTTGGATAACAAAACCCCCTTTGGTCCCAGGTCCCAAGTGTTTGCCAATCCTCCGTATATTTCACTACCAGAGTAAACAAACCCCTTCCGTTTGCAAAACTTTGTGATAGTATCTAGGCTAGTTATTTTGTTCTCTGATGTGTTTGATGACATAGTGCTTTTTTCAATAAAAAACTCTGTACCAAAAATTATTCTTTGTCAACTTTGTGTTATTCTGTCATCTTGCAACTGTCCTGTCATGCCCGCGTAGGCGGGTATCCACGCCTTGCCAAATTAACTTTGACAAT
>JAOZKL010000066.1 GCA_029935375.1 Patescibacteria group bacterium
ACTCGGGCTAAGAAGTCTTTACTTGTTACTTCTTATGGTAAGGGGTCTTCTTTTTTATCATAAGAAGAAATTACCAATATAAACTTACAAACGATGAACTAGTATTCTTTGATGAGGAATTACTCATCTAATATACTTTCTAAAAACAAAGCAAGGAATATCATTCCAAGAAGGAGAAATAGAAATGGATTACAAAAAGATTATTGAAGAGTACCAAACTATTCAGTCATTATATGGAGATTGCAAAAATTCACATAAAGAAAGATCTAAAAAATTACTCCGGGACATTAAAGAGTCACTACATGGTAAATCATCACAAGAATACTCAAAATATTTTTCAGAGATGTTTGATATGTGGCTTGTCGCCACCAAAGAAGAAACTTCTTCTACGTCACATCAAAAACCTTTAACACATAACAAAAAAACAGAAGTTTCTAAATTAATAGATTTCTCTTCTATATCCCACGCAAATAAACTACATGAAGAGAAAAAGATTATTGAATATATATTAGGTGTACTATGGGAACATATACTTCAAAATAAATTAATGTTTTTCATTTTCAAAGAGGATAATAAAAATTATAAATATACTCATAAAAATTGGCCACTTTATGAACTCCTAAATCAGATAAGTAATACAATTAATCAAATCGTTCATGAAGGAAAAAGCAAAGAAATAAAAAATTCAAGCCTTAGTCAAGACGATAAAGAAGATGTTATTGCAAACACAGAAGAACTATGCCAACATATTCTAGAAACTTATATATTGGGTCTCAAACAAAGCAAAAAAACTTCTATAAAGTGGTTTCCAGAACTTAAAACCAATAAAGATATTCAGCTTCCTCACATTATTGCCACATCTGATCTTGTAAGCTATATGTTTGATTATAAACTTATGTCTACAAAGAAAAGAAATAATTATCTGAAAGATGCAAAAAACTGTGTTGAGAATATTTACAACAAACTAATAAACGGAAATATTTTATATAATGCAATAGAATCATACATAAATGAAAATGACAAAGAAGATATTGTTGTGGAGTACAAAAAGCATCTTTTGAGTCCAAGAACAGTTTTTATTTTCATTATTTCGATTATTCAGGAAGTAGTGAGAAAAACTCTTACGCAAAACCGTAACAATATCTTTTATACTATTAATAAAAATTTTAGAGATACAGGTATCAGCGAAGAGGCATTAATCAATAAAATTAAAAAAGATGCAAAAGCATATATGCAGATTTTATACTATTTAGAGAAGCCGGTTTCAGTAACAATTAAAAATAAAGAAAAAAAATTAAAAGAATGGTTTAAAGAATTAGAAAAACTTAGATATGGTATATTTGACGATTATTTATCTACTCTTGATAAAGCTACTAAAATATCTTTTGATGAGACAGTAAAAACCTCTATAAAAACATCATAAAGATGATTTTACACTAAATTGTCTCAAAAAGACTTTACAGACCACTACCACAACAGACCGGATTAGACTCCTAAAGGTGGTAGATAAAAAAGAGCAATTTTTTCCTTGTTTTTTTTCACCCATACTTTGACAGGCATAGCATGACACCCACGAACTCTATCTACAATGAGATAAACCTTTTTCTTACTAGATTTAATGACCTTTTCCATAAAGTCAATAAACTTCTCTATATTAGTACTCTCATCATACAGTGCAAACATACTTTTACCTGTATTAGTGGTTGCAGATATCATATATATTTTGTATGTTGCACCAGGATGATCAGACACTGATTTAGTTTGACTGTCTACGGAAGCATACCCCTTGAGGTTTATAGGGAATAGTATGGAATTTTTCTCACTTACCCACCAAATATCGGCTCTATCAGTTTTTGCTCGTATTTTAATTTCTGAATATTCTTCTTCAAACCACTTTTTTATCTGTGTGCCTTCACTTTCTTCATTAGTGTAACATTTGACAAGGTGTTTTTTTGAAAGAAATTGCCAATGTCGAAGGTATTCCCCTACGGTTGAGATAGGCATCTCTTTGCCGGTTTCATATTTAATAAGCTGCTTAACCGATTCTCTTGTCCATAGAGAAAATTCAAATTTGAGTTGCTTTGGTGTTGTATTGATAAGCTGATCAATAATTCTTTCTTCCTTCTCTTTGCTTAATTTAATATTAGTACCTTTTGCTACACCTCGCTTCTTTGATTTTAGTGCAGATATCCCTTCAGCCTTATATTTGGTATATAGTGTCGATATGGTTTGAGCAGATAATCCAACAATTTGAGAGACTTCGTTATTCTTTAATCCATTTTCACGCATCTTAACTGCCAACATTCTTTTATCTTCTTGCAATGAAGAAGAAAGTCTTCTTGCATCTATTTTTCTATTTTTCATACAGGCATTATACTATATTTCAGCATAATTATTCAGATATTTAGTTGGTGAATGAATTAATAAAATGTAAATTTTTTTAACTTTTTTCTTTCAAAACCCTCTTCAAGTTCCCTGTACAGTGCAATTCTTCCATACAAGCAGGTTGGCAGACCAGATGAACTATAGAAATCGATTTACTATACTTCGACATGCTCAAAAAGCATAAAGGCACACAACAGAATGAATGCATCATTCTTGACAATTTCGAATTTATATTCGTTCAGCAATTATTACAGTTTCTTTTGGCCAAAAAAACAAATATTTATATACCAAGGACTTAACAATGACAGATACAAGACAAATTCTTGTTGCCCTAATTTCAATGGCAACCTTTTTACAGGCAATAAAAGCCTATTGCGACAAGCACTTACACGAGAATTCTGCTAGCCAAAGAAATGACTTTACGGATCTGGGAGAAGAGATGCTAAATAAACATATATGGAAATGCTATCTACCGTCTTCAATAATGAAGAAAAATAGAGCAATAAATACTACAGAAGCCACCAGTCTTCTTCAAAATGTAAAACATATTGATGATATTAATCTCATACATTATTACAAAAATATGCCTCTCAAAAAATTAGAAGACATTTTTATCACGATTGTCTTTTGCAATCATGAGAATGATGAAATTACGGAGCAATTTAAGAATGCTTTATTTATCAAGAGTATCACAAAACCTTCTGTAAAAAATGGAAGTATTGATGCCCTAAAACAAGAAATATTATTTAAAAAGGCATTGAAAGGCAAGAAAGTAACTGACTACATTAATCAATCAGGGAAACATCCATATGTGTCATTCCTAGGGATAAATACACGTACATTAAACTCATTCAAAGGAGACAAAAATGAGAAAAAGTAATCAAATTTTACAGGATTTCTTCGGAAAAATTAACGACAACTATATCTTGAATGTCTTATATGTTCTTCAACTAATGTTGAACATTGCAGGACATAAAAAACGATTGCAGGAAATACTTGATATCAGCAATCCAAATACCCCACTCGATGAGTTTACTACAGCTATCAGACAAGAGATTCAATATTATGAAAGTAATTTGGAAGAAAATCCAGATTATCTTATGGAAGAAATAGTTACGGGGAAGAAAATTAATGTCATAAAAGACACTCCCGTAATTTGGTGTTTTCTTGCACTCTACTGGTCTTATAATCTGAAAAACAAAGATCAAGCTGTAATTATAGAAATCTACAATCCTCAAATTGGTGATATGGCACTAAAATTCTTACTTTTCATTTTACGAATGAAACAGAAAGGGGCTCATATGGCATGTGTGGAGCATAAGAGTTCTTTTTATGAAGACCTCTCTGCAAGACTTGTAAGAATTATAGATATTTTACCTGTTATGAATGCGCAAACTAGCAAACATCTCGAAGAGCTATATTTTCCTAACTCTCAAACAGGTCTTGCCTTAAACTTTTTGAAAGTACAAGTTGAAAATCCTTGGGAAGAAAGGACTCTATCCGTAAAAATAAATTCAAAAACCGGTAAAAATGTAATTCAGTATAAGCACGATAACGAGAACTTAAACTTTATCATCCGACCTTCGAGAATGACAAAAGATGGGGCTTTTAAAGATTTAGATAAAACTTACAATCAACTAATGCAACTTTTCAACCTTGATCTCGCCAACAGTACGAAAAAATATGGCTTTAAAAACAAAAGAAAAGGTTCAATGACAAAAATTTTACCACTCATAGAAGAGTTTGAAGAAGAATTAATATATGAGGATGACCTCGACCCAGAAATTATAACCAGTGAAGATCAGATTGAGCAAACAACAAAAAGGAAGGTCTATCGACGTGATCTGAAAGATTTTTCTGAGACAGATGAAAACTCTGAAGAAGAAGTAAAAGAATATGTAGTACCAAATTCATACAAACAGCATAAGCAAAATATTGCTTTTTCTTCAAAATTAAGCAAAGAGAGATTGCTTTTAAAAAGTGATTATGATATTCCTGTCACAGAACATTTAAAAGCTTTTATCTCAACGCTAAACACTGAAGATAAT
>JAOZKL010000067.1 GCA_029935375.1 Patescibacteria group bacterium
CGTGGATACCCGCCTTCGCGGGTATGACAGGTTTGAAGCGCCATTGTTTTTGCTTAATTCAAAAATTCCAAGCTAGCACCTCCACCCATAGATACAAAGCTGAATTGTTTGGACACATCGTGTGGGACAGCTGCTACAACATCCCCACCACCAAGTACGGTATATACATCTTCAAGATTGGCTATAAACCTTGCTAGTTTTGCAGTGCCTTGTCCAAACGGTACTTTCTCATACCTTCCAAGGGGGCCGTTCCAAAATATTGTCTTTGCCCCTCGTATATTTTCTTTGTATTTTTCCAGGGTTTGTGGTCCTATATCTGCAGCGTATTCACCCAGTTTTTTATCAGAATCATAAACAAAATCTATTGGTAATATTATCTTCTCTGGATATTTTTTTAACAATCTTTTAGCTTCATTTACAAAATCCCATTCTACTTTGGAATTTTTGATATCAACATCTTTATATTCGTCAAGTCCAAGTCCCTTTGCAGCTTGTAGAAATGTAAACACAAGCAATCCGCCAAAGATAAGTTTGTCAGCTTTCTTAAGTGATTTTTTTGCTAGGTCTAATTTGGTCTCTAGCTTTGCTCCTCCCATTATAAATATGTATGGAGACTTTGGGTTGTTTTTTAGGGTCATCAGCGCCATCATTTCTTGTTGGTGAGATAATCCATAGCACCATGGTAGCATATCCTTCATATAATAATTACTAACCTGTTTGCGATGGCTTGTCCCAAATGCATCATCTACAAAAACATCCGCAAGTTTGGCATATTTTGCTGCTAACGAATAAGCTTTTGTTTCATCTTTTGTAGTTTCGTCTTTCAGAAACCTTACATTTTCTAACAAGACAATGCTAGATTTGGATTTTTGGATTAGCTCCAAAGCATTCTCAAAATCTTCACTTTGATTGATATATTCTATTGGATTGGTTATATCATGCTGTGCAAGACTTCTCTTTAGCGTTTCTACCATATTTTTTGTAGAAAATTCTTCTTCCATATTTTTTGGCCGCCCCCAGTGTGTATACAGTACAACTTTATTATTTCTGTTTAGCAACCCTCTAATAGTTGGTACAATACAAGTTACTTTATCAAGGCTTTGCAAATCTGGCAAATTGAGATCTACACGAACCAAAGCTGTGGAATCTGTTATTTCTGAAAATAGCATAGATACAACTTTTATATTATTACTGTTGTTTTGTCAAATGACCTTGCAAATAAGCACAAAGTATGCTAATGTAGAGGCATTGCATCTGCAATAATGTTTTATATTTTAACTATAAAGATGAAGAGATTGTTTAGATCAGTTTTAGATTTTACAATAAAAAAGAAAGAAATTGTAGATTGAAGCCCTGTTACCATATCTTATAAATTAGAAAAAGTTGAAAAAAGAGTTTCATTTCATGACGAAAAAAATTCTTTATCAGAATGCTCTGCTTTAATATGTGATTGTGTTTCAGTTTCAGATTTCAGATACATAACTATCAAGAAAGAAGATAATTGAGCTTATTTTGTTGGATGAGAATATCGTACTGAAAAAACAAAAAGCTGAACTATGAATAGACGAGTATGGTATTGATCTGAAACTCTAAAAAAACAATTTGAAGAAATGATAGTTGAGCTGATCAAGGATAAAAAACTTTCAACTCTCCCTTGGATTGTTGGTAGCCAGCAATATTGTTATCAGAAACTGAGTCTCAAGATATGACAAGAAATTGTAGAGTTCAATTTCAAAGGTAGCCAATTTGGAAGAAAAGAGGTCGGGCAGATAAAAAGCTTTATAATTAACAAGTTAAAAGAATCAGAACCTAGGTCGTAATACCTGGGTTTTTTTATGCACAAAAAATTACCCTTAAAGAGTTTTAGTATATATTATATTGTGGTGCGGTTGAGAGGACTTGAACCTCCATGGCCAGTATTTCGGCCACTAGCCCCTCAAGCTAGCGTGTCTACCAATTCCACCACAACCGCAAATATTTTTCAAAATATAAATGGTGCCTGAGGAGGGACTTGAACCCTCACACCAAAAATGATACTAGGTCCTAAACCTAGCGTGTCTACCAATTCCACCACCCAGGCGCAGTTAGTTTTATATCTAAAATTTACTTCAATAAAGAAGTAAGAATATATAAACGGTTTTTTTGTTTTTCGTCAAGGGGGAGAATATGCAAATATTATTATTTATAGATTTTGATTTTTACAGTGTTTTGGATCCCGCAGCCAGTGTGGGATGATGTGGAGTGGTAATGCTAACTACTTGACATCTTTACTTTTTGGGTTAATGCTTAGGGTTAAGTAGTGTCTAAAAACTAATAAAAATAAAATGCTTCAATCCATAGAACCAAATATTGCAGATCTCGCTAACGGCTGGCTAAAATCCTATAAACTTCCCTATAAACTGGAACAAGAAAATTTGAACTCTGAAATCGACAAAGCCCTCAATGACTATCACTCTAAAAGTGGCGGGAAAGGAGGAAATAGACCAGATGCAAAAGTTTTATTACAGGATAAAAACTTAAATTTTTACCCAATTCTAATAGAATATAAAGGGCAAAAAGGAAAGCTTGAGAAATTTGATAAAGACGGACGAATTGAAAACAAAACCACAAAAAACGAACCAAACTTCAAAAATATAAAAGACTATGCGGTAAACGGAGCTGTGCATTATGCAAACGCACTTCTTCATCACACCAGTTATACCGATATTATTGCGATTGGAATGACAGGGCACAAAGATATCTCAGGGCAAATTCATCACAAAATAGGAGTATACTTTGTTTCCAAAAATAATTTAGGGGCAGGGCAAAAAGTAGGAGAATTTACCGATTTTTCGTTTTTAGCACCAGAAAATTTTAATGAATTTATTGCCAAAGTAAAAACTTTGAGTTTATCTGAAGAAGAAATTGCAAAGATCAAAGAGCAGCGAGAGAAAGAAATTGATACAAGTCTTACAAAACTTAATAATGACATTTATCAAGAAGAAAAAGGGCTTTCTGAAAATGATAGGGTCTATTTGGTCGCTGCCTCAATTATTGCAACGCTGGGGGTTTCTGGAAAAGTCCCATCTCTTGAAAAGGACGACCTAAAATCTCAAGAATTTGTGGGAGGGCGAGATGGGGATATTTTGCTCAATCGAATCGAAGCATTTTTGAATGAAAAACAACTACCAAAAGATAAAAAAGAACTCATTATCAGAACTCTTTCAAATACCCTTCTATCTGAAAATATTAACAAAGTAAAAGACGGAGAAAGTCAACTGAAAAGAGTGTTTGTAAAAATTGTTGATGATTTAGGCATCTATTACAAAATTGGACTTACTACTGATTTTACAGGAAAGCTTTTTAATGAAATGTATAGTTGGATGGGCTTTACACAAGACTCTCTCAATGATGTTGTTTTGACTCCGTCATACATTTCAACCCTTTTGGTAAAACTGGCACGAGTTAATAAAGATTCGTATGTATGGGATTTTGCAACTGGTTCAGCGGGGCTTTTGGTAGCCGCTATGAATGAAATGCTTATTGATGCGAAAAATAAAATAAATTCAGCAGATGAACTCACTCAAAAGCAAATCAAAATCAAAGCAGAGCAGCTTTTAGGGATAGAATTGCTTTCTAATGTTTATATGTTGGCGATTCTGAATATGATCATGATGGGAGACGGAAGCTCAAACATACTCAATAAAGATTCTCTTTTGGATTTTGACGGAAATTACGGATTTGGAAATACCGATGAGAAATTTCCTGCTACGGCTTTTATCCTCAACCCTCCATATTCTGCCGATGGAAATGGAATGGTTTTTGTAGAAAAAGCTATAAGCATGATGAACAAAGGCTATGCCGCAATAATTATTCAAAACTCAGCAGGAAGTGGAAAAGCCAAAGATTACAACAAAACAATTTTGGAGAAAAACACGCTGGTTGCCAGTATAAAGATGCCAATAGATATCTTCATAGGAAAAGCAAGTGTACAAACAAATATTTATGTTTTTAAAGTAGGAGAAAGACATGAAAAAGACGAAATGGTCAAATTCATTGATTTTGGCAACGATGGATACACCAGAACAAATCGAAAAAAAGCAAGTAATAACCTAAAAAACACAAACAAAGCCAAAGAAAGGTATCAAGAAATTGTAGACTTGGTAAGATTTGGCAAGAGCAAACTAAGTATTTTTACAGAAAAAGAATATTATGAAAATACGATCGATCCAAACAACGGAGCCGACTGGAACCAATCCGCACCAATAGACACAAAACCAACCCTTGATGATTTCAAAAAAACAGTTGGTGATTATTTGGCTTGGGAGGTGGGTAGTTTGTTAAAAAACCAAAACAATGGAGACCGCCTGGGAAAATCCTAACCCCACTCAATAAAAAGTTAGAAAATGTTGAGTGGGGAGAATATA
>JAOZKL010000119.1 GCA_029935375.1 Patescibacteria group bacterium
ACACTCTGAGCCCCTTTGTGTATTCCTTTTTTTAGTAAGTTTGTTGGATCCATTTTGGTTTTGATTTATTATCTCCTTGAAGTTCCAATATCTGGAACTTGATTACGGTCATTTAATGAAGCTGTTTGTCCATGACCATCAGATGGACTAGAATTAGATGAGCTGCTAGAACTTTTAATAGCACTTGTTGCCTCAGTCAACCGATTAACAGCGTCTACTACAGCAGTCCCTGCTTTTTCTGCCTCGTGCTTTGCATACCCTTCTATCGAAGAATAATCCACACCAGCACCTGCAATTAAATCATTTCTAGCGTCTCTCTTTACCTCTAATTTAGCTTTTGCCTCTCCAGTTTTCTTCTCTATTTGCTTATTTATCCTTATACTTTCTTTCTGTACAGCTTTGTCTATGATCTTATTGAGCGCATCTCCAGTTATACCAGTCTTTACTGCTTTCCTAATATCTCCCCTACCTTCTCTACCAATTACACCGCTAGTTCTAATATTATTTATAGCAGCTTTGTATTTCTCAGCAGCTCCTTTTCCCATATTGGCAACTTTAGTATCAATAACTTTTTTTACACTTGCGTTATCCATCTGATGAAAAGCCGTGCCAACCTGATCGTCAAACTTATACACATCTCCTTTGCCACGCCCCTCATCAATCTTAGAAGAAACAATCTCCGCAAAACTAGAATCTTTTAGATTAGCCTTGTTCAGCTTCTTTGGATCTGCTAGTAATTTATCCATATTCTTTTCAGAGAGAGCTGCCCCTCCTTCAAAGTTTTCATTCACCAGTGATGCCATACCCTCAGTGCCATAAGCCTTTTGATAACCCTCTTGATCTTGAGATTCCCAATATTCTTGGAATTTTTCTGAAGCAAAAACTTTTTTCGCATTTGGAAGTTTGCTTAGCTTATTTATCATAGACTTATCCCCACTTTGCATGATTGTTTGTAAATCTGAAAAAGCCCTGCCTCCAAGTTTTGTAAAATCTTTTCCGGTTGTAGCATCCTGCTCCAACCTCTCATAACTGTCTCCAAGATTTTTCTGATCAACTACAACACCAGCTTCTGCATTATAAACCTTCTTTGCATCGGCATCGATAAGAGAGTTTATCTTACCTACATCTTGAAGATTTGCAGAAGATTTCCCCCTCAGTGGAGAATCTGGATTGAGTGCATCAGCATACCTCT
>JAOZKL010000068.1 GCA_029935375.1 Patescibacteria group bacterium
CATCTGCATCTTTTTGTACGGTGTAGTGCGTGTCATTGGTCGCAATGATCTTGATATCTGTCTCTTGTGAAATTTGAATAATTTGTTTATCTATACGGTACTGATCTCCAATTCCGTGACGCATGAGTTCCAGATAAAAGTCATCACCAAAAACATCTTTATATTTCAATGCCACACGTTTTGCTTCTTCATACCCTTTTGCACCAAATTTCAGATTTCGTTCTGAAAGATTCAAATTCCAGTTCACTTCTCCCTGCAGACAGGCAGAAGAACAAATAATGCCTTCACAATTATTTTTAAGCAGTTCCCAGTTAATACGCGGATAATAATAAAATCCATTAATGTATGCTTGCGAAGAAAGATACATCAAGTTCTTATACCCTACTTCATTTTTAGCATAGAGACAAAGGTGAAAACGCTGACGTACAGACTTGTCCCCCAAATCTTCCTGGTTATGCACATACGCTTCCATTCCGATGATAGGCTTGATGCCCTCTTTTCTCATCGTGTTGTAGAAGTCTATGGTTCCAAACATATTCCCATGATCCGTCATCGCCACAGAAGTCATACCCTGCTCTTTTATCTTCTTGGCAAGTGCTTTGATCTTGTTCGCACCATCAAGGAGTGAGTACTCTGTATGTAAATGTAAATGGGTAAATTGAGGGACTTTTTTTGGTTCTTCTGACATAGGTTACCTTTAAAATATTAGGGAGTTAATATAGCAGAGTTTAGTTGAGAATGGATTGAAATGAGTATTTAGATAAAGAAGAAAAAACCATACTTACTTTTGGTGTATATTTTCATCTTCAAAATCATAATCTATTACATCTATACTCAGACTTGAGAGGGTTTTCATGGTCTCTCTTTTAGTTAATTCCAGAGTGTTACTTAACTGCCCTAAACTTATATCACCTTTGCTGTAGGCATCTATAAATTTATTTCTTTTGATTTCATTTTTAACAGAGTCCATCTGTTTATCTTTAAACTTTTTTGTTTCCATTTAATACTTCTAAATACTTATTTTTAATCATATTATAGCATATAACAGGTGGGTAAACCCACCCTACGCGAATACAAAAAATAATCATTCATAACTTATATAATTACAATCTGTAGGATGGATTCATCCACCACTTTTAAGCATTTCAATTTTTACTTTTTTTTGATAGAATTAGCTTTATGTTAATCAAGAGGAGAATTGTCTCCAGATGATGCCGTAGAAGATATATCCAAACCATACTATTTTTTTAGAACAGACATTTTTTCTGATAAATGCTCATTATAGTAGCTCGATAGGCTCAAAAAATGTAAATCTTTTAGCAATTCATTTAATATTTTAGCATCCATTTCTTGCCATGTTTTCTTTTCTGTATATTCCATTAACTTAAAAATATTTTCTTTTTTCGAGTCTAAAAAAATTCTAATGGCGTGCAGATATTCATTTTGTAGTTTTTCATTTTTCATCAAAGACACATCGATAAAGTCATCATTGATATTAGAATAAAAATTTTCTGCATATTCTTTTGCACCATTAATGGAAAGCATAACAAGTTCGGCATAAGTTTCAAGTGCCAAATGATAGAAATATTCTGAAATTTTCTTTTCTCTTTTTAAATGTTTTACCTCCTCACGAAGAACTTCTGTATTAATAATTTGATATTCTATAGGATTATTTACATCTACGTATTTATCCAAAACTTTTTGAAAAACTCTCCACGACTCATCCCAGTTTTTTTGTAATTGGTAATAATAAGCCAATTTAAAATAGCTTTTTCTATCGTTTTCAGTAGGGTATGTATTTATTGCCTCATAAATTGTATGAATTGCTTCATTTAAATTTTTTTGTTTTTTGAACTGTGTAGACTTTTTTATCAATTCATTGTGTTTATCATAAATAATATTACTTACTTCTTCAGCAATTTCAAGTTTCAAGGCATTGTCTTTATTGTACCCATTGATTTGATTGTCTTTTCTAAAATAATCTATTGTATTATAAAAATTATCGAACTGCTTATTAGTGAGTAGATTATTTAAATTATCTTGTACAGAGCTATTAAAGTATTCTTTGCTAATCCCAAATTCTTCAAGAGTATCTCGTTCTGAGCTATATTCAACGATAAGTTCAACATCTTCTTTAATAGCTATATTTTTATTATTTGATGGTTCTTTTGCAAATAGATTTTTGATTAAATTAAACATTAATTATACTCCTTAAACTTTTTATAATATTATTTTCTATATGTGTTTTTTCTGGTCTTTATTAGTTTTAAATTATTATCTTTTACTTCATAATAATACATTGTTACTTCACCATAGCCACTACTAATTTTTATCATTTCAGGATTGCAATGCTTATCATAGGAAATTAAACCTCTGTTCTCTCTGCTATCAAAATTCATAATGTTTGAATGAGTACCATCTTCCCTATCAGTTTGTTTACTTTTCCAAAATAATCTTTCTACAGAAATACCTTGTTTTTTATACGCTTTTTTAAATAACTCAAGCACATCTTGGTTATAACAAGTTTTGGCACTTGAGTTACTACTGGTATTATTTGCATAGTTAACCATGCCAGTAATCAACAATATACCTACTAGCCAAGTAAGTAGTGATGTTTTTTTTGGTGTAGGTTCCCCACATTTTGGGCATATTTTAGCTTTTTTACTTATTTTTTCATCACAACCTTTACATTTAATCATCTTTGACATTCTACTTTCCTTTCTTCGAAAACTTATACTCTATTTTATCCTAAATTGAATTTTAATCTAAGGTCATTTTGAAAATATATTTTGCTCCAAAATGACTAGGTGTGTGATAAGATAGATTTTTAAAGAATGCCCACTATATTAACCGAGCAAGATTTAAGAAAATTAAATTTATATTAATCAACTGGTCATTTTTGAGAAAAAATATTTCAAATATGACCTTACAATATTTTTAATAGGTGCTATAATTGTTATATCTTAAATATATAAGGATTATATATGCCGATGTGTAAAAAATGTAAAGATGTTTTTGGTGTTGGAGAGCTTAATACTGAAGGGTTGTGTTTTAAATGTGCTTTATCTCCAGAGGAAGAAGCAAAATTTAAAGAAGCAGAGGAAAAAGGATATGAAGCAGCATTAAAAATAAAAATAGCAAAAAAAGAGGATGAAGAAATTAGATTACAAAACTTCTTTATTACAACAGAAACAGTAGTTGACCGACCAATCGAAAAAAGAATTGAAGTAATATTTGCAGAGTACGTTTATGGGTTAAATGTAATAAAAGATTTTTTTGCAGGTATAAGAGATTTTGTAGGCGGTCGCGTTGCCTCTATAGAAGAACCTATACGTGATACAAACCAGAAGATAATTGAAGAGATGAAAATGAAAGCTATTGCTTTAGGTGGTGATGCTGTAGTAGGATTGAAAATAGATTATCAGACTGGCGGTGGCTTTATATCTGTTCTTGCTGTTGGAACGGTTGTTAAATTTAAAGACAATAACAATTCAGTCGTAGATTAATATCATAGAAGACTTTACCTTCTAGAATGTTCAATTGAGAATATTAATATTTTAAAGAATGCCCATTATGTAAACCACCATTCTTCGGTGGGAACGGCACTTTAAGTTTAAACCCGTTTTAAACAACCTTAAACCAAAAGGTTAAAGCCCTTATTTACAGAGTTTACGCGTTTAAGGTTGGTACTTTTTAGGTAGAAACTTAAGAAATAACTTCAAACTTTATTATGGGTATGAGCTTCTGATGACTGTATGAGCAATTCAAGCGGAAGATGAAGTCCTACTGATAGTTTTGATATCATAGAAAGCGAGAGTCCTATTTTACCGTTGATCACTTCTGAAACTTTACTCTTGTTGCCAATATAGGGGATCAGATCTTTCTGCTTGAGATGCATCTGTTCCATTCTTACTTTAATAGCTTCTATAGGATCAGGTTCAGCTATTTGCCAAAATTTCTCTTCATATTTTTCTATAAGCATAACTAAGATTTCAAGTTCATCACTTTGAGCACTTCCTATTTTTGAATCCAGATCCATCAATACATCAACTCTATCTAACGCTTCATCATATGCTTGTTCATTTCTAATAGGGTTCATTTATATTTCCTCGATATGAATCTTTTTGTACACAATAAATATTTAATTTTAAAAGTATATTTCAACATCGTAGGGTCGGTTTATTGACCACAAAAATACTCACTGAAGTCCAAACTATTGGTCGGTGAACCGACCCTACGGGAATGTAAAGATTTTAACAATAATCCAAAAGCATCCCATCCTTCACAGCCTGCATACTCTCTTTACC
>JAOZKL010000069.1 GCA_029935375.1 Patescibacteria group bacterium
AAAAAGAGAGGGATATTTTAACACTGTTTTATCTTCAAGAATTGTCTATCAAGGAAATTTCAAATGTTTTAAAAATAAGTGATGGCAATGTAAAAACACGATTGAGTAGAGCTAGAAATACTGCCCGCAAATTAACCAAAAAAACTGTATGACAAATAAAAACAACAAATTAACAAATAATATTTTGGGTAAAATAAAAGGCTCTAATCAAAAGAGTAAAAATTATTTTATCCTGAAAAGTGTTTTGACAGCAAGTCTGATAGTTATCTTTTTATTGTTATCATCATTCTTAATGGCTGGTTTCATATATGACATTTGGAGTATACATAACATTATGGAATATGCTGAGGAGTCATCTATTGCTGTTTATAGAGGAGTTGCTTCTGAGTTTTTGATACTTATAGTATTGCTACTCAGTGGAATGTTTGTACTTTACAGAAAGACAGACTGGATGTTAGTGAAAGAAAAAAACATAATAGCAGTTACCCTTTTACTTTCTGTGCTGTTAGGAGGGTTTGCAATTTTCAGCGTGTTAAAGAAGAGTAATCAGACCTTGCTGGAAGATACTGTTAACACTGTTAATATCCTTCCTTACAGATACAATCAGGATAGACAGGGGGATATTTTGAACCAGATGGAAGAAAAGAACCTTTTTGTAGGAAAAGTTGTAGACATTAAAGATCGTGATGGAAGAAAATATTTAGTTATCAAAAACCGTAAACAGGTCAAATCTTTTATAATAAATATTAATACAATAGGTTTTAAAAATGTTGATATAGATGATTTTGTTATTATTAAGTTTCAAAAAATTGGTCAGGATTTTATAGTGGTTTCTATGAAAGTTGTTGAAGAGGGGGATATGCAAAGGTTTGCACCAAAGCCAGCTGGTGTAGAAGGGGTTCACAAGATTCGTGAATTTGGGAAGAGGTAGGTTTGTTTTTGGAATGTTGTTCTTCTACACTTTTTTTCTGTCATGCCCGCGAAGGCGGGTATCCACACAAAGTGAAATCAATTGAGGAGTTACTGTTATCTCACACTCCCTCTCTGTCATCCCGCACTGGATGCGGGATCCAGAAAAAACATTAACTTCCGTAGAGGCGAGCCTGTCTCGCCATGTTCTTTGAAGTATTATTTCTAACTCATTTATTACGTTCATTTTACCTTGATGCAAAACTAACCAAAAGATCAAGAGAGGATAAAACTTGCCTACGCTCAGACAGTTATCCTCTCAACACTGCCCAATTTTACTTTTACTTTTTTTAATTATAAAATTGTCCTCCCAGCGCTTGGTAATTACAGTTTTTGCTTTTACGATGAGGTGCGGGTGGTTGTTTTTTTTGATAAAACTCTGGATCCTGCATCCGTTCTGTCATTCCGTGCTTGACACGGAATCCAGTAGAAACGATTAGGTTAAAACAAACCAGTAATTTGGTTTTTTATTATTAAATATTAAAACAACTGGATCCCGCATCAAGTGCGGGATGACAACAGGGATAGCGCGGGATGACATAAATACAGTGCGAGTATGGCATAATGGAAAATACGGGATGATGGCGGAGGTCTGCGGGATGATAGCGAAAGCATACAGTATGACAACAATTCAGTTAGAATCGACAAGGGTTTGACAAAACCAATATTTTATACTTCATTGCTTTTTATCAAATAACGGTATATGACTATTTATTCAAAAGAGATTTTAGATGAGATTAACAAAAAACAAACCATAGATAACAAAATCCAAGAGGTATACAAGCCAAAGAGTGTTGAAGACGCTTTGATGTCTATAAGAGACTATTTTGAGAGAACTAATACAGAAGTAGAGCCTACACAACTAAGTCCTTCTGCTGTGCTAGCTCGTTTCAGAAATACTGAATGGGTGGATTTGTACAGTCGGTTTCGAGGGTTTTTGGAAAAATTACCTACAATAGATAGTCGTGAAAACTATGATGGGCTTTACAGTCAGGTTATGGCAAATCAAGATTTTATATATATGTTAAATAAGATAAATAACATAGTAAAAAATAGAGAAGGTTATGAGAGATTGCACAGAAAAGGTACGGACTTGCTTAGGAAGCTGTCAAATACAGATGTTATGATAAAAGATAGTTTTTCTAAAACTGCTGATTTATATGCGTTGAAGTGCTGGTTGTACTCAGACAATGAGTCTTTTTCCTATGAATTACAAGATTCTAAAACCCAACTATCTGAAATCGTCAAAAAACTTGGAGGCGAGCAGAAGCTAGAAGCCGTTTTATCTACCCAGGAATATAGTAAATTACAGGGTTTATTGAAAACCTTGTCTATATAGTCTGTGTATAACAGTTTATCCACAGTTTTAGTGTTGTGCTGTTTTGCAATACCATTTTACAATAAAAAAGCTCTATTTAATCCACTTCCTAGATAGTTTTGTTTTGCACCCTTGCCAGAAAAGTAAAAATGTTTTATACTTTTAGTCGTTAAGAAAGAAGTAAAAAATCTTTTTCAACAATTTCAAATTTAACTCGTCTTTTATGAAAAAGTTAATTCTTTGTTCTTCGGTATCAAAAAGTTAGTTTTTTCATTCAACTGTTTATTTTCTTCTCTGTATGTATTTTACTCGAATGCTACAGAAAAAACAAAAATCAAAACGCTTTTATTAGCACAAAATCAATTGTATATTAATTTATACAAACAAAATCAAACAAAAATCAAAATTATCCAGAATGGTTGAAGTAGTCGAGTAGTATCCTTTAGGGAGTTACTGCCAACTTATTAAAATATATTTAGTGGCTATTGTAGCTCCTTATTTTTTTTGCCCAAATTTATTATCTGTAAATAACTTGTTGACATATTTACACAAATAATGAAGTATTATATTATCATGTCGAACAACCAGAAAACAAAATTACATATTAAACTATATGGCAAAATATGGCTAACAATATTTTTTGTAGTTGCAATATTTGTTGGGATGGTTGCTATGATGTACTATGACAAAAACAAAACTTCCAAGGTATATGCGGAGGGTATTAACAATCAGGTGTCTATATATAATTCCAAAATAAGCGAATATAATGATATTGAAACACAAGTTTTGGCCACGGTATCTGTTTTCCCAATGTATATAAATATGGATAAAACAGAAAAGCTTTTATTGGATTTAGATAATTTTTATAGTGATAGTGCAGAGTTGTTTCAAGAAGACGAAGATATAAATATTGAGATTTTGACAACGTCTATGAAAGAGGACATAGAAAGTCGAAAAAATGGAGCCCTTTATTACACTTCTATCATAAATAAATACATCTGTGTATCAAACACCTATGAGCTGGAGAGGTCTCACTACAATAGTATTATAAAAACATATCAAGGTATAAGTAGCACGATAGATACAAAAGAATATTTGGTTGGAGAGTTGCAAAAGGCGGGTGTATTGTTAGAAGATCTTCTTAAGGATGTAGGTGCTTATCAATATTGTCTTACAAGCTTGCAAGATGAGGGTATGATAACAGAGTTTGAAAATAACTGGCTAGATAAAAAAAATATTTTGACAGAATTGGTGAACAAAAATGATTCTGTAATCAGCCTTGTGCAAAAAGATGATGCAGAAACTGCTATCAAAAAATTGGATGAGATAATAGAATTGATTAATCAGTCAACTAATACAAATTTGTCTGATTTGTGGAACTCTTTTACAAAGTTAAATCTTCAGCTTGCGGAGAATCAATCCAAAAAATTGCAGAATAGTTTTGATCAAGTTCTGGATACTCTAGTAGAAATTAGAAAAAAACATAATCTGAAGTAGAGTTTGTATATTACTGCGATGCTAATAATTTTCAACTTGACAAAAACACCTGCTTGGTATAAATTTATCAATAATCAAAACAAGTGTAAAAACTTTATTTAATATTATATAACCTATGCCAACTAATCAACTTCCAACAAAAGGTACTAAGAACTGGGGAGATACATTAAACTCTTGGCTAGGTCAGCTTGGCCCTGCAAGTCTAGGTGGTATATACAATGGAGATACAACTAGTCGTCCAGCGGGTTTGACTGCAGATGATGAAGGTAGAATATATATTGATACAGAATCTCAAGAATTATTAAGATGGGATGGGTCTGCTTGGCAAGTACTTTTAACTGGCAATCGAGAACAAAAATTTAGTATAACAGCCAAAACAGCAGATTATACAATCACACCAGAAGAGGCAGAAACAGGTCTGAATGGATTTTGTAACGATGGGGCAACAGGAGCGGTTAAATTTACTTTACCAGATGCTGTAGCTGGGATGAAAGTAACT
>JAOZKL010000020.1:0-1119 GCA_029935375.1 Patescibacteria group bacterium
TAAGATTCATAATCAACAACAAAATATATATATAACACTTTTACTGTTTTGTCAAGGGTTTGTAGGTTATTGTATATATTTGCCCACGAAAAAAACTGGTAAAAACCAGCAAATTTCAAATTTTTCAAAACAATACTTTTAACAAAATGGCTCCGGAGAACGGACTCGAACCGTTGACCCGCTGATTAACAGTCAGCTGCTCTACCAACTGAGCTACTCCGGATCACGCATTATGTTTAGACAAATTTCACTTTTTGTCAAGAGTAGTTTCTAAATCACCTATGATATTTTTAAACTTATCAATCAGCTTTGGATCTTTCTTTACAGCGATTTTTATCTTGTTTATAATATCAGAATCTCCCTTGAATAATTTTGATAGCCCACTATCTGTCACATTAGAAAAGCCTTCAATCATAGACGCAAGATTGACACCTCCATCAGCAGACACCATATCCAAAAGACCATCAAAACCTTTTTTACCACTTTGAGATTTTCCAGCGTTGGTGGAAATTAGTTTAAGATCAGCTTTTTCTAGAGCCGATGCTTGAGCCGTTCCTATAGCCTCTCCAGCTTCTACAGATTTTACACCAAGAAGATATTCCATATATGATTTTAGCTCTGCAATAGTTTCAGCTAACTTTATCTGACCAGCGACGACAGCTTCTTCTTTTTGAGATATTACATTAGCCTCTGAAGAACCAACTGCAGCTATACCTTCTGCTTTTTTCTTTTCAGATATCAAGCCACCCTCAGCCAGCGTAACTGTTTGCTGTTTTTGCCCTTCAGCTTGTACGATATCAGTCTGCTTGCCTGCTTCTGCACTTATTATCGCTGTTTGTTTTTGTTCATCAGCCTTTACCAAGGCAACTTGTCGAGCAATCTCTGAAGACCTAACATCATTAACTTGCTTCACAGCCATTTCCTTTTCAGCTGTAATTCTAGCTTGCTCTTTTATTTCTTGTTGAGACTGTTGGTTAGCAATTCCTACAACTTTTTCTTGCTCCGCAGTTTTTTCTCCAACTAGTTTTATAGCTTCTTGTTTTTTAATATCGATCTCTCGCTGTGTTTGTATTTCTGCGTTCTCAGCTTCCTTGTTATTTTCTGCAACTTCAATTCGAC
>JAOZKL010000020.1:1129-13201 GCA_029935375.1 Patescibacteria group bacterium
CTTTATGTCTATTTATCTTTGAAATCTTTTTATTCATTATATCAGTAATAACTGTACTACCAGATGCATCTTGTATATCCATCAACTCAATACTTTTAACAGATACAACACCCCATTCTTTAAGACCCTCGTCTACCTCCTGCGTAAATTGCCTACCAAATGTAGACCTTTCTTCCATAATAGTAACTATCATTTCTTGTGCTAATATAGAACGAATAGCTCCTTGTAAAACACCATACAACTGATTCTTTAATTCATCAAAATCTTCAACTCTTTCAGAAGCTGTCTTTGGTTCGTCAACTCTAAAAAACGCCTGAATATCTACAGAAAAAGGAACCTTCTCTTTATCATAAGAGTTATAATCTTTCAGTTCTAGAGTAAAATTGGATACTGGTAAGATTGTTCTAGTTACACCTACAATTGGCCACCAATGTGGAAAGTTATAATATATATTACCCTTAACTTGACCACGACCGTACGGAACTGCAAATTTCCTTCTTTGGATAACATGAACTTCATTTGTAGGGGTTACAACCCTAAAAAGCGCTGAGACAATTATAATTATAAAAAGTACAACAACAATAGCAACTAGAATATATATAAACATAATAATATTTTATATATACTATTTAGCATATTTTTAGGTAGTAGTCAAATTTAGTAGTCAGATTGTTATAAAATCTATAGTATATTACAATAGTCCAACCTCAAGCCTTGCTTCCTCGCTCATCATAGCCTCTGTCCACGGTGGATCATAAGTTATATCTATCTCTAAACTTTTAACCCAATCAATACCCTCAACTCCTAGCTCAACTTGCTGTATAAGCATATCTGCAAATGGACATAAAAAAGAAGTGAAGGTCATAAGAATATAAACCTCACCACCTTCTTTAATATCAATACCATAAATCAATCCCAGTTCAAATATGTCTACATGGATTTCTGGGTCAATCACAGTTTTTAAAATTGATATGACTTCCTCTCTTAATTCTGATGTAGAAATTTTACCCATCTTTCAGATCTATTTCTTCTTAGGTTTTGCCTTAGATTTTACATCTTTTGTATCAGAATCCTTTGCTGGGAAGAATTTATTGACTAGCCAATCTCCACCAACTTGCCTAACAACCCTATCCATCAATGAATTGTGAATTTGCTCCCTTGACTGATCTTTAGTAATTTTGTATTGCTCTGGATTCTTGACAGCTGCGTCTACATATTTTTCTATTTCTTCTGGTTTTGGCTTATCAGTGATTACAGTCTCGTAAATAAATGCCAATATTTGAGTTAGCTTTAACTCATTAAAAACATACTTATTTACAGCTTCTTCAACCTTCTTTTTATCGTACTTCTTAACATTATCATCTGCAGAACCAGGGATTCCTGATTTCATAAATGCTTCAACAAGTGTAATACCTTTCTCTTCTGTATCTTTTTCTAGAGCTTTTACTATACGTCTAATCTCACCATCCAATAAAAGTGATGGCAAAACAAAATCTTTTATATTTTTTAACGTTTCTGTAATAACAACTTTTCTTTTTGCTTTATCGATAGCTTTTGTAACAGTATCATCAAAAACTTTTTTGATATCAGCATCTAGATCATCAATTGATTTGTAATTCTCCTTCATTTTTTCGGAATTTTTGACAAGCTCTTCTACAGTTTTGTATTTTGGCGATTTAACCTCTTTAACTTTTACTGTAATTTTTGCTGTCTTCCCTTTTAACTCAGCTGCATGGTAGTCAGAAGGAAAAGGTAAATCGAAGTCCACTTTATCACCCTCTTTTGTTCCTGTAACATTTTCCTCGAATACTGGCAAAAACATCTTTGCACCTAATACAACTTGAAAGTCTTTAGCGTCCAACATTGGCATTTTATTACCATCAAGCTCTCCACTCATATCTAGAACAACCTGATCTCCAAAAACAGCTTTTTTATCAACTTTCTCGTACTCATTATGATCAAGAAGTATTTTTGCAGTCTCTCTGTCTTTAAATTCTTTAAAAGTAGGGATGCCAGTAACATCTTTGGCGGTTATTTCACTCACTTTTATCTTTTCTAGCGGAGAAAGGTCAATTGGAGCAAAAAGCCGTGTTATTAATCTAATCTGATAACTACCATCCTCATTCTCCTTTGTAAACTCTGGATTGTAATCAACTTCGTATGTAAGTATAACCCTCTTATCTTCTTTTGCTTTTTTCTTAGCTTCTTCTATAGCCTCTGGCCCAAATTTATCTAAAATCTCTTTCATTAAATTTTCTGCAACAGTTTTTTGATCAGCAGCTTTTAATGCCTTGTCTATAGGAGCCTTGCCTTTGCGGAAACCTTTTACTTCTACAGTTTTTGCGATCTGTTCTAACACGCGATCTTTAAATTTTTGAAATTCACCGCTTTCAATTTTATAATCAACAACCAAACTTAGGTCATCTGAATATTCTGATTTTAATACTTTAGACATATTTTACTATTATAGTTTTTTCTAATTAAACAATAACTAAATACTTATAGTGTATTTTTATTTTTGTCAAGTGATTGCAAAGGTTGCTATTTTTGTTACTCTTGATCGCCCTGATTATTATCTATTTTATACCAAGTATTATTTCGCTGGTATAGTATATAAATATTATCTGAATCACCCAAGCTAATTTGATCTATCATAAAAGTTACTCCCAAAAATGGTATTTCCACACTCCCTGACTCAGAAGAATATTTGACAATTACATCACGATAATCCTCATCATAGTATTCTGCATCTTCTACTTTGACAGAACAATAAAAAACTTTTTCTGCGCTTTGACTAATATCACACTTGTTCGCAATTACTCGCCCTTCTACATTATTATCTTTTAAAAACGTTTCTAGTTTTAGACGAATTGGGTTTTCACCACCATCTGCAAAATCTAGAAAAAATGTTCTTGTACTCTTATCAGCATCCTCTACAGTTAAGAATAGTCCATTAGTCGCAACCTTAGAACTAACAACACTATCAATAATACCAAATGAAGTACTCTCAAAATTATCATTAACTAATTTTAAAATATTTAATGAAGTCGCATCTCCAGAAGTATCTGATAACAAAGCATATAACTCAGAATCAAAAACAGCTAGTTTAACAGTTTCGCCATTACTAACATTTATAGAAGCTATGTCCTGCACACTACCAGATATATCTAATTTTCCAGAATATTTTATATTTAATGCATTCCCAGATTTCTCTGTGAAATAAACCCCCTCAAAGTCATTCTCAGACATCTTTGACACAACAAAAGAAATGCTATCATCATACTTTGATATTATATTATTTTCATAATAGTATGAGCCAAAAAGACCAGACAATGTATAATTACCATTGCCAGACTCCATTATATCACTAATACCAGAAAAATCTTCATCAGATTCCATTGTACTACCATTTACAACCAACTTACCACCATCTTGGATATAAACAAACTTATCTTTGCCAATCATTGCAGCTCCATCTGAGAGAAAATCAACCTCCTTATCAGAAAGCTGCTCTGCATCAGCCCAGTTAGTAACAACAACCAAACTATCCTCACCTTCCAACTTCACCTGCTCTGGAATATTATCATCTTCTAGAGAACTACCACCTCCTTTGCTTGCAAATATTATTATAAAAACTAACAGAAAAACACCAATACCACCATACATCATAACCTTTTTACGAAAGTCAGGATTTTCAAACTTGTCCATTATACCTTGAATTGATAAAGCCATATTATATGACTAACCATTTTATATAAATTTGTCAACAGGAAATAAAAAAACATTATTCATTTTCCGAATCTATATCCTTACAAGGATTTATAAAAGAAGAATCCAATCCCAAAGCCTCATTCAAATCACCACGAACATCCTTTGTAGAATCCTTTGCTTCCTGAAAGAAATGACAAGCATGAATACAACCACCAGTTTTACAGTCTGCCAACTCACCTGATAAAGTTAAAAAACGACTATCTTCAGTTAAATCAAAAGATGAGTTTTTCAACCTTGAAATAATATTAGTGTAATCAGCTTCTACCAAATCTCTTGACCTGCTCTTGTCCTCACCAGTTCCACCACCAGTGCCGTTCTGATCACCAGCTTGAGAAGAATCAACGTCAAAACCAATGATATTTAATGTAGAACTGTTTAACAAACTAAGAAACAAGACTGGAGCTGCAAGCAATACAATACCAATCAAACCCTCTTCTAATATCTTACGAGTCTGAACAATTGGACCAGCCTTTCCAGAACTGTTTGGATCTGCCATAACACCAAGCTGAGCGGCGGCGATACGAGCAAGCATAACCATTACCCCAAGAGTAAGAGTGATTTGAAGAATGTCTCCAATACAACCTTCTACACTCCCATTTTCGGCTTTTTTGCACTGATCAAGAAAACCACTTGGTAAAGATTTCTCTGTTTGAAGATATGGCTCTGCGGCAGATACTTGTGCCACATTAACAAACTGTATGGTACCAAATATGGCAATGATAAAAATGGCTGTTAAAGCTAAGAATTTTTTTATTTTATTGAAAATAATCATATACTTTTACTAGTCCTGTATATTATATCAAAAAAAATGTTTTTTGGCAATAACTTTTTATACAAAAAATAAAAGCGGGTTACCCCGCAATATAAATTTTTGATACTAACTTGGTTTCTTTGTACCGTATTTACTACGACCTCTGTTCCTACCTTCAACACCACCTGCATCTAATCTACCACGAACCACAGTATATCTTACACCAATAAGATCTTTTACACGACCACCGCGAAGCAATACAACGCTATGCTCTTGCAAGTTATGCCCTACGCCAGGTATGTATGCTAAAACTTCCATCTTGTTGGATAATTTTACTTTTGCAATCTTACGAACAGCTGAGTTAGGCTTTTTTGGGGTTGTTGTATAAACTTTTGTACAAACACCTCTTTTGAATGGATTGCTAGCTTTTGTAACTTTACTCTTATTGCTATTCCAATTACGACTAAGTGCTGGAGACTTGTCTTTTTTTGTCTTTTGCTTTCTTCCCTTTCTTACTAATTGATTAATTGTTGGCATATCGAAAAAATTAAAATTATATTAATTAACTACTATCATTTTATTTGGCAAATTATGGTCTGCATCGAATATAAATAGACGATTGTTCATACGAACATCTTGATGTCTATTTTTTGGAAGCATTCCTTTAACCGCTTTATATACTGGCACACTAGCATCTCTTTCTATCTGATCGTTAAAATATCTATGTTTCAACCCACCTCGTCTACCAGAGTGACGGAAATAAACTTTTCGCTCAGGTTTCTTCCCTGTTAAGACGGTTTTCTTTGCATTGATAACTACAACCATGGCACCCATATCTATATCTGGAGAGTAATCTGCACGATTTTTACCCAATAATAACTCAGCTATTTTTGTAGATAATCGACCTAGAGGCTCTTTACTTGCATCTATAACATACCAAGGTCTTTGAAAACCTGTTTTTGTAGGTCTTATAGTTTTTGTTGCATTTACAATTCTTTGAGACATATTTAATAATTATTTCTTTTCTACCTTCTTTTTAACCACCTTCTTTTTGCTATCACCTGTTTCTACAGTTTTTGCCTTAACTACAACCTCTGTTTTATCAGAAGAGCTTGGTTTAACCTCAGTTTTTGTATCAGCAGCAGCAGCAGTCTTTGTTTTTGATGTTTTTATTTCATCTACGATCATCACAACGCTTTTATCGTGTTCGCTAAAATTTGTACCCATTTTTAAAATACTTGTGTAGCCTCCATCTCTACCTTTCAATTTTGGAACCACATCTTCTATCAATATACGAGCAATATCTTCTGAAAGAAAGGGCCTTACTTTTGAAAATGCTAATTTTACATTACCATCTGCACGTTTTACAAGAGTAACAAGCCTCTCGAATTTAGGAGCAAACCATTTTGCCCTAGCTGAAAAAGTAACAATCTTTTTGTTTTTTATTAATGCACGAGAAAGATCAATCCACAATCTCTTACGCTCCTCTTCTGTTCTTTTAAATTTCTTTGTTTTTACTAAATGACGCATAATCCTTTTAATTTAATTACTTCTTTTCTACAACTTTTTTAGTAACTTTTTTTGCAACCTTCTTTTTATCACCTCCAGAAATCTCTAAAATAGTTTCTGTTTGTCTTGGTCCATATTGACGATGATAATTTGATTTAGATTTGTACTTAACAACTCTTATCTTCTTACCTTTTTGATGAGAAACAACAGAAGCTTGAATTGTATCAATATCTGAATCCTCACCAAACACAGCCAAAACATCCAATTGGATCACATCACCAACTTCAGAATCTTTAAGATAATTAACTAATATTTTTTGTCCCTTCTCTACTATGTATTGTCTGGAACCTGATCGAACTATATAAGACATATTTTTAATATAAAATGTTTATTATTTTAACTTTCATTTCTTCTCCTTTGACTTTGAAAGATACTTCATCGTTAACTTTCTTACCAAGGATTGCTTTTGACAATGGTGATTCGTTGCTAATACGACCTTTTATAGCATTAGCTTCGCTGACACCAACAATCTTTACTGTAAAATTACGTTTATCAGATAAGCTCAAATACTCCACTTCAACTTTTCCACCAATTTCAACTGTATCAGACTTCTTTGTCCTATCTTCTTCTACAAAAGTATAGTTAGAAAGTATTTCTTCAATCTGACTGAGACGGAACTCAGTCTTTTCCTTGTCTGATTTGGCAGCGTCATATGCAGCGTTTTCACGCAAATCACCTTCCGCACGAGCTTTGTTAAGAGAATCCAAAACCTTAGGTAGTTTAACCTCCTTAAGTTCTTTGTGCTCTATATTTAGCTTGTCTATACCTATTTGAGTAAGATAGTGAGTCATTTGATCTGATTCATTAATTTTATACTTACATTATAAGAATAAACTTTTTCAATTTTGTCAAGGGTTATAAGAAAATAAATAACTTTTAAGAAAATAAAAGAGTAAAAACTATAATTAACAATAAAAGTCAATATTAATTGACTATAATGCAAATTACTCCCAAAGAACCCTACTTTCACCAAAACTAGGAATGTATGATGATATATTGTCGTTGTTAAAAGCTTTTTTAAGAACACGACCAAAAGACTGTGAAGAAGACTCCTGACCATGAACTAGTATAATTTCTAATTTTGATTTGTTAGAAAAAACTGATCTTGGAAGTAGATTTTCTATCCATTTTTTTAACATGTTTTTATCTGCATGAGCAGAAAGACCCTTGATTGTTTCTACCTTAGCATTTATTTGAACCAGCTCATTATCTATTTCTACTACCCTGGAACCTTCTTGTATCTCACGACCTGTAGTGCCAACAGCCTGATATCCAGTGATCAATATTGCATTATTCTTGTTAGGAGCGTGGAATCGCAAATGTTTGAGAATACGACCGCCTGTCATCATACCACTACCTGCTATTATTATACAAGAACCTTTCTCATAATTCAATGTTTTGCTTTCTTGAGAAGACCCTATAATATGCAACCAATCATATGAAAACGGATTTAAATCATTGTTAACCTTATCACGCATTTCCTTGTCATATAAATTAGGATAATCTTGAAAACTGACTGTAACCTTAGAGGCCATCGGAGAATCCAAATATATTCTAGTTTTTGGAATCTTACCCTGTCTCATCAACTCTACAATATAATATATAACCTCTTGAGTTCTTTCTAAGGCAAATGTAGGAATTAAGACTTTGCCACGTTTTTTGATAGTGTTTGTAACAACCTCTTGTAATTGACTCTTGGAACTTTCATTAGAATGTTCGTTGTCGCCATATGTGGTTTCAGTATAGATATGAGTTAACCCATCTTGATTGTGAGATATAAAAGGATCCTCTATGATAGGTTTGTTTATATTTCCCATATCACCAGAAAGGGCAATTTTGCGACCCGTTGAAAGCTCAGTAATAATTAAATAAGAAGATCCCAATATATGCCCTGCATCAAAAAACTCAATCTCTAGATTAGGATGGATTTTGAACTTTTGTCTATATTTTTTTGTCTGAAAAAGTGTAAGCGCCTTATCCACCTCCTCTTTAGAATATAAACCAACCCTCCTATCACCTTTTATTAAAAAATTTGTGCTAGCTATTATATCAAATTGACTTAGCTCAGTATCTTCTGAGTGCGTCATGTCGACAGCTGCAACATCATCTTTGTAAAAACTGCGCCAATTCTTCTTAGAAGAGTTTATCTTGGCTGAGTCCATCATGACTATAGTCGCTAAAGCCATTGTTGCTGGAGTAGAATACACAATACCGTCAAAGCCATTTTTAACCAAATATGGCAATCTACCACAATGATCTAGATGGGCATGTGTTAATATCACACAATCCAAATCCTTTGGATCATAAATAAGTCCAGAATTAACATCAAAAAGGTTCTTGTCTTCCCCGGTCTGAAACATACCTGCGTCTACAATAAAGTTGAACTTGCCACTGGCATCGCTGTACTGAAAATGATGCATAGAACCTGTAACTGTCTTATTTGCGCCGCAAAAAGTTGCTGTTAACATAATACAACAATCCTGCTTGAAAATATCAATTTTGTCAATTGACAGTTTTGCCAAACTAACTAATATATCATTGTAATAATGGCTAAAGCGCAAGAAATAAAAAAGGAACTGGAATCACTTCATGACCCAATACAAGCAGAGATACTACAAAGGTTTTTCAAGACTGGGAAAGGAGAATATGGAGAAGGGGATATCTTTCTGGGAATTAAAGTACCTATCCAGAGGAAAGTAGCAAAAAAACACTGGAAAGATACAACATTAAAAGATGTTAGCGAGTTATTAAACAGCCAAATACATGAATTCAGATTTACGGCATTAATTATACTTGTTAATAAATTCGAAAAAGGAGACCATTCTCTCAGAGAAAATATATACAATTTTTATCTAAAAAATACAAAAAAGGTGAATAACTGGGACCTAGTAGATACAACTTGCCAAAAAATCATAGGACAACATATACTAAATAATCCAGATAAAATAAGTATTCTATATAAACTTGCACAATCAAAAAACCTTTGGGAAAGAAGAATAAGTATAATATCAACATTTACACTAATACGAAATGAAGAATATGAAAATGCATTAGAAATAGCCAAGTTATTATTATATGACGAACATGATCTTATCCAAAAAGCTGTTGGATGGATGTTACGAGAAATTGGAAATAGGAACAAAGAAACAGAAGAGCAATTTTTACTGAAACACTACAAAACAATGCCAAGAACAACATTGAGGTATGCTATAGAAAAGTTTTTTAGAGATGAGAGGGATTTTTATCTTGGAAAGAAAACAGACTTGCAGTAATACAAAAATAGTGCTATACATCAAATTGCTAGTTACATTTAGTATATTTTATTTCTTTTATTAGGAAAATGGAAAAACATATCCCTTACACAACAACAAGAGTAAAAGCAGATGTATCGAACAATACAATCCCACACAATATTGCAGAGTTTATGATAAACAATGCACTGTCTACAAAGGATTGTAAAAGTGCTATATTTGATAACCTCCAAGAGAATGATCTTGTTCTCTGAATGTCAAACCCTTGATTTAAACAAAGCAAAGAACACAAGGAAGAGGCAAAGAAAAGACGAAAAAAGTATTGAAGCCACCAAAATTAATTGGTGGTTTTTTTGTATATTGTAAATTCAAGCCCCTGGTCGATATCTAGCAACACACTATCATTCTCTTTACGAACCAGATCCAAATAATCACCCACAAACTCAGAGTGTGAAATAACATTATCAGCTATAATTACAGCCCCATCTGACAAAAATGGCTTCATTTTATTATAAAATTTTATATAATCTCGCTTTGATGCATCTATAAACATCATATCAACTACCAAGCTTTCATCAAATTGCTCAAAACATTCAGGGGCGTGTGCAAAAATAAGTTCAATATTTTCTAACTTTGATAATCCAAAGGAGTCTTTGGCCAAAGGAAGTCGTTTTTTTGAGCTCTCAATTGTAATCAACCTGCCACCATATTGATCAGCTGTTCCGGCTAACCACAATCCCGAAAAGCCAGTTGATGTTCCAATTTCCAGTATAACCATTGGTTTGTGAATAGTAACTAATTGAGACAAAAATTTGCCTGTATCCCATTCTATATTCCAATATTCATTACCGCCTTGTTGTTTCAATTTTTCTAATTTTTCTAATATATTCAAAACTAGTTGGTTCATAATCAAAAATCTTATTTATTTTTTGCAAATTGTCAAAAAAAACCAGGCTAGTAAGAGCCTGGTAGTTATATTATATCTTATTAATCTTATTTATAAATCATTGTCTTTTATCAGAATTTGAAACAATATCAACTTTAAGAAATAAATTCATAGAATCTATAAGAGTATTTACCTTCAATTTCAAACTTACTAATAATTCAAATCAAGCATCATCTTCATCAAGACTAGTTTGCCTGATCTGATGCCTAACTGCGATTAATTCACTCCTCAATTCCTTTAAAGAGGATTTATGACTTGGAATACTTTCTAAAAAATCAATAATTATAGGTTTTTTCATCATGAGAAGAAGAGATAAGATATAAAAAAACACCATAAGAAGTGTTAAGGTTCTTAATATAACACTATAATACAATGTTGTCAATATTATATAATAAAAAAAAGACTTGCACAAATTAAAAATATAATATATAATTTATATCGCTGGTGCATACCAGACACTTTTTACAATTGTTCTGCTAACCTCAGATTCAAAAACAAAAAAAATTATTGTACAAAATATACAATACATTTCAAAAACAAAAATAGAGGGAAAGCTGTAATAATGAACGGTATTAGTAGGACAGATTGATCTGAATATACCAAACAAGGAGGAAATTTCGACCCATATTTAAAAATTTTTGGGGCTCGAAGCCTCCTTTTCTCTTATACAAAATATACAAAAAAAATAGAAGGTTATATACCTTCTATAAAATTTTATTAAATGGAGCCAGGTATCGGACTTGAACCGATGACCGACGGTTTACAAAACCGTTGCTCTACCACTGAGCTAACCTGGCAAAAAAGCCTGACGAAAGACTATAAAAATATAAACCTACTTTTTATAAAATTGTCAAGGGCGAGTTTTTGAATACAGGACAAATACCCTGTTAAAGAGCACAAACAAGCGATTGTAAATACTTCTAAAAAGACCTATTTAAAATCAGATTAAATATACAAGGACTGTTAAATTACACCCCGTATGAAGATCCACCGTATCCTGAAGGAAGGTACTCTTTAACTGTTTTTGTATTTGTTTTAGTCTCTGTGATAGTCTTTACCTTTGAAAAGGCAAATAAGCCACCGAAGCTTAAAACAGCGAGAATTCCACCAAATCCTTTTAGGAAATCACGTCTAGAAACTTGTTTATCCATTACATTTTTCTTAGCCATATGTATTTTTGTTTTTTGTTTGTGTTTATATTTTTTTGTTTTTAATAAACGACAAATTAAGTATACTTTATATTATTTATTTCTGCAAGCATTTTTTATGCAAAAAGAAAATGTAGCCAAAGCTACACTATTAATAGTAAAATATATTTAACAAAAAACTAAACTGATTAACATCTATCTACCATAACTACCAGGTCCATACCCACTTACAGCTTTTGCAACCTTAGAAAAGCCGCTTTCTTTTGCATTTTTGTTTTTTTCAATCTGGCTTTTTGCAAACAATGTAAAGCCTCCTAAGCTTGTAATGGCCAAAAACATTCCTGAGATTTTTAAAAAGGATCTTCTTGTTACACCATTGGTATCAGATGAGCCCTCTTTATTATCATCAGAAAGGTTTTTTTCAGTAATTTTATCATTATTACCACTTAATACAAATTGCCTATCTGGATACACTTCAATATTTGTTGCCATATATAATACTTGTTTTTATTAATACTTGCTAGTATATAACTATACTTTTAAACTAAAAGAAAAAAAAGTTTTTGGCAAGGGTAAAAAACAAAACTTCCTAAAAAGGAAGTTTAGAAAAATTATATAATAATGGCGGAAGTGGCA
>JAOZKL010000021.1:0-11239 GCA_029935375.1 Patescibacteria group bacterium
AATGGAGACCAACGAGATACAACTCCGTATTCGTTACGATATCTGGCTTGTACTTTTAGTAGTCCACTAGTTGCAAACTGCGCAGAGCTACTCCACGGCGGAGTATGTGCTGTTATATCACTTGTATTTTCTAGAGAAGAGTATACAACAACCTTTAGATTATCATTCATCTTTTCAAAAACCCTCCAATCAGTGCTAACATGGTCTCCGTCGCCATCAAAAGCACTTCCTACAAATTTCCTAGAATATCCAAACATAGCCTCTTCTGTAGTTAAGGTCGGTTTTTCTATAGACATTGTTTGCATCGTAACAGAGTCTCCCATTCCTCCACCACCAGAACTAGAAGATCCTAATCCAAATTCATTTGTTAATCCTATTACTTTGATAGACATAAATATATATATAATACTTTTTTTGATTTCCAAATTAGTTTATACCACCCCCCCCCGTTTTGTCAAGGGCAAATTTGTGCGGATTTGATGAGTTTTTGGGCAAAAGCGGATTTTTTGGGTTGGGCTTGTTGTTGTTTTATAGGTTTTATGGAGTTTCGTAGAGGCGAGCCTGTCTCACCATGTTCTTACTTGCCGAATTTAATTCATTGTCGAAACTAGACTTGCAAGGCGTGGATACCCGCCTTCGCGGGTATGACAGGACGGAACATTGGCATGACAAGACAGGATTTGGATGACAGGGCAGATTGTGGAACATGGCAGGATAACACCAGATCCAGAAGAAACAAACAATCGCCTTTTTCAGCCTCGTAAAAGCAAAACCAAATTCTACTAAGTGCTGGAGGGGCAATTTTGTAATCAAAAAAAAAGAATATAAATGCAAAATTGGGCAGTACTGAGAAGATAACTGTCTGAACGAAAGCCAGTTTTTATTCTCTTGATCTTTTGGTTCGTTTTGCATTAAGGTAAAATGAACGGAATAAATAGGTTGAAAATAACACTTCAAAAACAATGGCGAGACAGGCTCGCCTCTACAGAGAATGTTATCCCTCACTCTCACTGTTGTCATCCCGCACTTTTTTCCTTGTCATCCCGCACTTGATGCGGGATCCAGTGCTTTACTCCGTTCTGTCATGCCCGCGTAGGCGGGTATCCACGCATTGCCAAACAAAGTTTGCTGATAGATTAGATTCGGCAAAACATAGAAACAAGCCTTCTATCTAATTTGTGTTATTAAAAACAATGGCGAGACAGGCTCGCATTTACGGAGGACAATTTCACTTTGCGTGGATACCCGCCTTCGCGGGCATGACAAAAGAAGGATACAAAACTATAACACAAAAACAGTTAATTATGTTACTAAGCAACCCCAATAAAAGCAACAAAAAACCCAGCATAATGCTGAGTAATTTATTTTTATAATTTGAGATTTGTATGATTTCGTAATTTTACTATGTGTATAAGCTAGCAATCAAGCCTGACTATATTCACCTTCCAATAATTACACTGTATTATATTTAGACATCGTTATAACGCTTTTAATTATTTATAAAAACTAGAAAATTCTAAACTTAGTTAGAAAGGATTTCACTTCGTATAGGTACTCCGAAGAGTAGTTAACCCTAATCTGAATTACATAGTGATATAAATAAATTTATAACACCGTTTAGTAATCAGTATTTCTCCTTAATAAGGAGGTAATCCATCCACAGCTTCCGCTACGGATGCCTTGTTACGACTTCAACCCAGTTAAAAGACTCGCCTTCCATCCCGATAACACGAGATTTTGGGGCGCTCCTAATTTCCAGGGCGTGACGGGCAGTGTGTACAAAACCCGAGAACGTATTCACCGCGGCGAGGCTGATCCGCGATTACTAGCGATTCCAGCTTCACGAAGTCGAGTTGCAGACTTCGATCCGTACTGAGGGAGGTTTTAAAGGATTAGCTCCAGGTCACCCTTTCGCATTCCCGTTGTACCCTTCCCATTGTATCATGCGTGCAGCCCTACGTGTAAGAGACACGCTGATCTGACGTCATCCCAACCTTCCTCCCGATTGAACTCGGGCAGTCTCCTTAGACATTAAATAACTAAGGATTGGGGTTGCGCTCGTTACCGGACTTAACCGAACATCTCACGACACGAGCTGACGACGACCGTGCATCATCTGTATACCACCCTCGAAGGCGGCTCTATCTCTAGAGCTTGCAGGTATATGTCAAACGTAGGTAAGGTTCCCCGCTTAAAATCGAATTAAGCCGCATGATCCACTGCTTGTGCGGGTTCCCGTCAATTTCTTTATGTTTTAGCCTTGCGGCCGTAATCTACAGGCGGAGTGCTTACAGCGTTAGCTTTTGCCACTAAAGGAGGTTAACGTCCTCTAATAGCAAGCACTCATCGTTTAGGGCGTGGAATACCGGGGTATCTAATCCCGTTCTCTCCCCACGCTTTCGTCCTAGCAGTGTCAAGAAGTACCCAGTGGCCTGCCTTCGCTTTTGGTATTCCCCTGCATATCAACGCATTTCACCGCTACTTGCAGAGTTCTAGCCACCTCTTTACTCTTCTAGTTAAGCAGTTTCCATAGCATACACGGGGTTGAGCCCCGGTCTTTAACTACAGACATACTTAACAACCGATCGGAACGCTTTACGCCCAATAATTCCGGATAACGCTCGAGGTCTCTGTATTACCGCTGCTGCTGGCACAGAGTTAGCAACCTCTTTCTAGAGATCTCTTCAAAATTAGTAGATCTCCACAGGAGTTTACAATCGTAAAACCTTCATCCTCCACGCGGTATTGCTGCGTCAGGGTTTCCCCCATTGCGCAATATTCCCCACTGCTGCCACCCGTAGGTGTCTGGACCGTGTCTCAGTTCCAATGTGGCTGATCATCCTCTCAGATCAGCTACCCGTCTTAGTCTTGGTAAGCCATTACCTTACCAACTAACTGATGGGGCGCAGGCCTCGCTTTTAGCGACCGAAGTCTTTAGAGTTGCCTCCACATAAAGTATTACCCAATCTTTCAACTGGCTATCCTCTACTAAAAAAAAGTTCCTACGTGTTACTCAACCGTTTGCCACTCGTCATCAAAGAGCAAGCTCTTCATGTTACCGTTCGACTTGCATGTGTAAAGCATACCGCTAGCGTTCATCCTGAGCCAGAATCAAACTCTCAATATATAAAATATAAATCAAACTTGATCACTAGCTTATAAACATAAAATAAAATTTAATAATTATATCCATTCAAATAAATTTGTTTGGAAATAATCCGAAAATCGTTACAAATCTCAAACTGTAAAACACAAACGTTAAATGATTAACGAATGCAAGAAAATGTATATAATACTTTTTCACTTCTGTCAAGAGATGTTTTTTGGCAAATAAAAACCCCGTCTATTTCTAAACGAGGTAATATACTATACTTATTTTATCATATTATAATGGCAAAATGGAGAGCTTTTGAGAAACAATAGCTATCTCCTTTGATGTTAAAATTATCTTGGAAGATGATCATCACAACCTATTTAGAACCATTTTTCTAAATGCTTTTAAAATTTTCTCAATTCTCATATTTGTTATCAGAGCCATCTCTTGCTGCCACCTGCCTGGATTGATAGGCCAATCAGTATCGGACTGCATAGATAATGTATCACCAAGAGCTTCTGTAAAAGATGATGATAATTTATAACTATTACTATCTCTAGAATTTATATCTAGGATTTCTCTGTTCATACTAGTTTTGATAAAGTCAATATTTCAAACCTTTATCGGGTCGATGGAATACTTTGGCTTATGTCAGTTCTTAAAAAGCACAAGCTGCTCATATTCTAATCTGTCTATCAAAATTATTGGAATATGATTCTTACGATTAAAGTATCGAAAAAATATTTTCTTGAATTCATTAGATCTAAGATCTACTATAAAATCATGAACAGTTGGTAAATTATCTCCATAATCACAAGGCACTCAGTCCCTATTCGTAACATAAATTTGAACATCTTTGAGAAATTTTTCAGAAATGGAAACATACTTCTCAGCTTTTTTCCTCTGTATTTCAATAAATCTTCTCTCATCATTTGATATCCACAATGTACTGCCGTCCTTTGGAGACTCTGAGATTAATCTCTTTGGTTTCTTAAAACTAAAAGCATAAAGCAAACGGCGGAACATAGTCATTCTTTTTGGTTTCTTGCCATTTCTTTTTGGAGGTAATCTTTTAGTGACAATTTTTTCAGACGAATTAGGAAAAAGTCAATCAGTCTTTTGGTTGTTTTGGTTTTCCATTTTTACAATAAAAATAAGATATAAAAATGCCGTATTATAATAACGACAAGTATAGATATAACACACTTTGTTTGTTTTGGCAAATAAAAACCCCACCTATTGCTAAGTGGGATTATAAATTAAATACATTTTTTAATTCTTTTTTACGACTTCAAAAACCTTTACTGGTTTAACAATTGCATATACTACAGCCCATCACTCAATAGCGGCAACGACTGGTAACGAAATAAATGTTATTATATACAGCCTCATTTTCAACCAAAACGACGCATTAACATCTATTAGGTTTCTATATAATCATATAGCATATATTGACTCGATCATCCCAAATGTGACAGAAAAGAATATACTCATCCATAACGGTAAATAACTACCAAATGATAAAAAGTTGATAACCATTCATATTGTTGCAAGTGGAGCTATAGCTCATAACAACATATATAATCACAGTCACCACCTTACTCTAAAAGCAACATCTGAATCAAATATCAAAAGCAGTAATCAGCTGAACCGCCTTCTTCTTTGTTTGATAATATCTCAAACGGTAAAAGGTGACTGCTCTCTGATATATCCATTAACTCGTCAGAATTTTACTCATTTTTGAGCAGCTATCATACCAAAGTAAGCATCTTCTGTAACCGATCACTTTGGAGTTAGATCGAATCATATAGATCTTTCCAAATCTGCCGGCACCAGAAAAAAACTACCATGTATACCAAGCGCTGGCTTGTTGAATAATTTATACTGTAGTCTGAATCTTCATAAATCATCTCAAGTTCTAACAGAATCTATAGCTGTTATTAATTTGCTTTGCTCTAAAAAGTTCAGTCAATTATATTTGATTTCTCACTGACCTATGGAGTATCTTGTTTCTTCAGAGGTTATAAACTCCTGGATTCCAGCTATGACACTGTCTGTCAAAGTAGACTCTTCATCCATATGAATAATCCGTGTATTCTTGAATGTTCAGACATTGTTCAATCTGTTGACATTTCAATACTGCAAAGCCCTAGCTTTGTATCTCGCATTATTGCTAGTTCTGTATGATACAGGTACAAGATAATGCACAACAGATGGTGGCAAGTCTATATCTATATCAGTTATAGCTTCAATAACATAGTTGACACTGCTTCTTTTCAAGACTTTTTTAGACTGTGCAATGGCCCTTCTGAGGGCAACATCGTTCTGTCAACGAGAAACATATGTGACAACGAGCCTATTCTTTTTATCCCACTTTCTGAAACTGTCTAATAATTTGTTATTGTCAGACATTGGATTTCAGTAGAGTAGGTATCAAAGCCAATTTGCGATCACAAATAAAAGAGGTGTAAACCATGTGATTTTGAATATAAACTCAGTATATTCTCGCCATGTATTTAGAGAATATCACATATTATATATAGATAGCGATCATCGGATGATAGTCGCTACCACAGCTGGTAGAAACAATGCGACGTAATAACCGTAAGATATCTTTCTTTTTTTTGAAGTAAAAAACACTTTGTTACTGCCGCACCATTTTCTTCTACTTTCTTTTCACTCCCTAGGAGAATGTTTCTCTTTTGGGACTTTCCCACCAGACACACCAGAAGGCGAATTAATGTCTAACTTTTTATACAACATGTCGTTTATAAATAAAGAATAAAAAATGTAAATTTCTCTCCGAATACGGAGAAGTTATGTATCTATAACACACATTGTGATAATTTGCAAGTAATCTTTTGACAAAAACGATTTTTGTTTATAATAATATATTCAATGTCTGATATGGTAAATATACTTGGAGTAAAATTTAATAACCTAACAATGGATCAAATAGTATCCAAAACAATAAAAGCTACAAAGAAAAAATCACAAACAATACTAGCTTTTAGCAATCCAGAGTTTGTGATAGATGCGCAAAAAAATAAATTCCTCAGAACATATCTTAATAATGTAGATTATAATCTAGCTGATGGTGTTGGTGTTATATTAGCCTCCAAATTATTGGGCAAACCACTAAAAGAAAGGATAACAGGGACTGACTTTACACCGGCTATTGTAAAAACAGGTATAAAAATATTCTTATTAGGAGGTAAGGATGGAGTAGCAGAACAAGCTAAAGAAAAGCTGGAAGAAAAGTTTGAAAATGCAAATATTGTTGGAACGCAACATGGATATTCCAAAGATAGAAACAGAGTTTTGAAAAAAATAAACAAGTCTGGCGCAAAGGTTTTGATGGTATGCCTAGGATGTCCAAAACAAGAAGATTGGATAATGAGGAGCAAAGAAGACCTAAATACAAAAGTAATTTTTGGAAATGGTGGAGCGCTAGATTTTTGGTCTGGTGATGTGAAACGAGCTCCAAAATGGATGATCAAACTTGGACTGGAATGGTTGTACAGACTAACTCAAGATTTTAATACAACAAGAATAAAACGACAATTAAAATTATTCAAGTTTGGTTGGTTGGTAATCAAAAAGAAAATGCTAAAAAGGTAAATCTTCTTTCAACTTTTTAAGACTTTGCTTGATAATTGCAAGGTCCAGACCAAAACCTACTGCAGTTCTCTTATCTTCGATAATATTACCCTGTTCTAAAATTGACACCTTACCCTTTATCTCATCTAATTTATAGTTCAGCATTCTGGTTGCAGCCAAAGGTTTACTACTGATACTAGAATATAAGCTAGCATAATAAATAACTTTGTTGATTTTTTCAAACATCTCATGTAAAAATTCTTTTTCACCAATAGATTTTGCATATTTTTCTCCTGCAATTAAACCGTTTTTTCTACTCTCGTTTTTTATCTCTCTTGCAATGCCCTCTAACTGAGGCATTTTTGCCAAAGCTATTTTTAGATTTGAAGACAACCCCTCCTTTATTTTTGGTAAATTTTTTGCTAATTCACTTTTATTTTGTTTGTTTTTCAAATATTCAGGAATATCCTGTTTTGACATACCGTTACCAAATTCTGAAATTCTTTTTGTGTTTCTTTCTTTTTTACTAAACATAATTATTTGTTCAAATTTAATTTTTCTGCAACCTTAACATATATATCATAACTATTATACTTTGCAATGCTACCAGCTGCCTGCTCTTTATTATCAGAGTTGTTATAAAAATCTATTGCATTACTTATCAACTTTTGCTCTATTTTGGCATATATCTCATCGCCATTGTAAGCCATAACTTTGTACAAAAAATCATCCATACTTTCTCCGCTTTTGATATTTCTATCAATATAATCGACTGCATCTTTGGCTATTTTATCCTCAATTACCCCAGCTAACGATCCATTATATTCTCCTATCTCTTCTAAAATCTCAGGAACATCCACCTTACCATTTTGACTATGAAAATAATCAACAGCGCTCTGAATAACTTTCCAACTAGCCTGCTCTGTAGCCTGTGGACCAAAAACCTTCTCAGCAGTTTCTAGCACTTCTGAAGAAGTTACACCGTTTTTCTTATTTTCAACTTTATTAATAATAAGAGTTTTAACCTCATCAAACACCTGATCTGCAGCTTCTTGTCCGTACTGGTCTACAATTTGTTGAAACTGCCCTCCGCTCTTCTTCAGATCTTTGATAGCAGAATCTATGGTATCTTTTGAAATAAAAGTCTGCACTTGCCCTACTTCTGGCAGCTCATCTGGAGCAGAACCATGCAACATAGAAACGCTTTCTGGAAACGCAAACTGAAAAGCAACCCACCCTATCAATGTAACAATAACACCAAGAACTATAGGATTTTTTAACAGCTCAAACGCCAAAAAAGATTGTTGAAACTTATTTTTTCCACCACCTGCAAAATGAGAGTCTTTACTCCCAACTGTTGTAAACCGCCCTTCGCTACCAGTGAAACTAGATTCTGACTTATTCATATTTCATACAATGAGTAATAACATATAATAGTATACTTTACTTTTCCTGTCTTGCCAAATGATAAAAAATACAGTATAACAATATTAATATGAAAAAATATGATATCGCTGTAATAGGAGGAGGGCCAGCTGGGATGATAGCGGCGATCTCTGCTGCAGAAAGTGGGAAAAATGTTTGTATATTAGAAAAAAATTCCAGACTAGGAAAAAAATTACTAATAACAGGAAAAGGTAGGTGCAACATAACAAACAATGCGTTAGAAAGCTCTAAACTGAAAGAAATATATGGTAAAAATGGTAGATTCTTGTATTCCTCATTTGATAATTTTGATAACAACAGTGTAACCAAATTTTTCAATGACAATGGCTTGGAGACAAAAGTGGAAAGAGGGGATAGAATATTTCCAACTACAGACACTTCTACAAGTGTTGGTAAAATACTAGAAAATCAACTAGAAAAACTAGGTGTAACAGTGTTTTATAACTCACATATTATAGACTGGACTATAGAAGATGGCAAGATAAAAGAACTACAAACAAAACAAGGTATTTTTGACCAAGCGGAAAATTATATATTATCAACAGGTGGCAAATCCTACCCTACAACAGGATCTTCTGGAGATGGATACAAACTTGCACAAAAAGCTGGGCATACAATTACAACACCAGCTGCATCGTTAAGCCCGATATTGACAAAAGAAGACACTAAAGACCTACAAGGACTCAGCCTGAAAAATGTGCAGATAAATGCATATCAGGGTGATAAGAAAATTTTAGATAGATTTGGCGAAATGCTATTTACACACGAAGGGTTAAGTGGTCCAATAATAATAGACAGTAGCAAAGAGATTGGGCAAGTTATAGAAAATGGAGAAGTAAAAATAAAAATAGATCTAAAACCTGCCCTTGATTATCCAAAACTAGACAAGAGACTGCAAAAAGATCTAGAAGAACATAATACTAGAATGTTCAAAAACGGTCTTGATAATCTATTACCACAAAAAATGATACAGGTGATTTTGGAAAAATCCGGTATAGATCCAGAAAAAGAGTGCAACGCAGTCACAAAACTAGAAAGGAAATCTTTGTTGAAATTGCTAAAAGAATTTACATTTACAGTGAAAGAGTTAAAAGGATTTGAAAAAGCAATTATTACAACTGGAGGGGTTAGTCTAAAAGAGATTGATCCAAAAACGATGAGGTCAAAGCTGGTATCAAATTTGTATATAATAGGTGAGGTGTTGGATATTGATGGACCAACAGGTGGATACAACCTACAAGTATGCTGGAGCACTGGGTGGGCCGCAGGATTGAATTGTTAAAACAGTTATTCCCTACCCGTGACACTCTATCAAAAAAAACTATACCATCTTGGCTAGAAGCAAACCACAAGCCGTTTTCACACTCGTAAAGGCAAATACTAAATACTACCAAGTGCCGGAGGGACAATTTTGTAATCAAAAGAAAGTTAAAGTAAAATTGGGCAGCGCTGAGAGGATAACTGTCTGAGCGTAGGTGAGTTTTATCCTCTCTTAGTTTTTTGGTTCGTTTTGCGCCAAGGTAAAATGAACGTAATAAATGAGTTAAAAAAAATATCTCAAAGAACATGGCGAGGCAGGCTCGCCTCTACGAACTCCACGAACTTTCAAACAAGTCTCCAGTTTTTTTCTCTGTCATGCCCGCGAAGGCGGGTATCCACGGCTTACTAAAACAGTTAGAAAACTTCAACAAAAAAAATCCACCTATTAAAAATACAGGTGGATAGATATGCTAAATAATAACTGAACTTTTTCTGTTCTTAGAATCTTCTAATGCTTTTCATGCAATACTGAATAAGAATAATATAAATACTGCTACTCCAAATGACATTTCTCGCCATCCAAAATACCCAGCTATCAAATTCCAAACAGACATTACAATGAATGAAAGTGTTCAAAAAAGAACTAGCATAATCATTATAAAAGCAAAAACTTGAAAGAAGTTTTTCATACTAAAACAATAATAGAATAAAAAGTCTAAATTGATATTTTCCAATCAAATTTAGCACATAATAATTATAGCATAGTTTTACTATTTCTACAAGCAATTGCTTTTTTTTTTGATAAAAACCTGTTAAACTGGATAAAGTACAGAGCAATAATGACCATCTTGACCGGAAACAAATTTTGTGGAATATTATAAAAATGAGTCAGATATCAGCAAAATACCTTATCAGCAGCCAATATCAAAATCAGTGCCCTGCACCAGATATGCCGGAGTATGCATTTATTGGCAGATCTAATGTGGGCAAATCATCTTTGATAAACCTGCTAGCAGATAACAAAAATTTGGCAAAAACCTCTGGTACGCCAGGAAAAACACGACTTATAAACCATTTCTTGTTTGAGGATAGTTGGTATCTTGTAGATCTACCAGGTTACGGATATGCTAAAATTAGCAAAAGCAGGCGAAACGAATGGAACAGAGTACTGGAAGAATATGTAATAAAAAGAACTAATCTTGTTTGTATGTTTGTTCTCATAGATGCGTCTATCCCCCCGCAAAAAATTGACTTTGAATTTTTGGAATGGCTAGCAAATCTAAAGGCGAGGTTTGTAATAGCTTTTACAAAAACGGACAAAAAGAAGCAAAAGGAGGTATCTGCAAACATCAAAAGCTTCAAGAAGAAAATGAGCGAAACATGGCCAGAGCTACCAAAAATGTTTCACACGTCTGCGGAGAAAAAAACAGGAAAGAATGAGATTTTAGAATTTATTAACAAAATGAACGAGTCTGCTACACTTGACAATTCACAATAATGGAGCGAACTTCAGCTTATGTCAAATCTATCTCCAGACCAACAAAGAGTACTGGATAAACTAATGCAATGGTGGAAGAGTAACAAAGAGCTCGATAAATATATCACAGTTGGAGGATACGCTGGAACAGGCAAAACTACATTAATTGGAGTGGTTCGTGATGAATTAGATAAACTCGATAAAAAACTAAAAGTTGCATTTTGCACCTTCACAGGAAAAGCTTCACGAGTGCTAAAAAACAAACTGGAAGAAGCTGGTGCTATACACAAAAACGATACAGTTGGCACAATACACTCGTTGATTTACTCCCCCATATTAGATGATAATCAACATATTACAGT
>JAOZKL010000021.1:11249-13106 GCA_029935375.1 Patescibacteria group bacterium
ATGGAGACAGATAGAAGATATTGACTATGATCTCATAATTATAGACGAAGCTTCTATGGTCAATCGTGGCATTTGGAATGATATTACAGACTTTGGAGTGCCTATAATTGCAGTTGGAGATCACGGTCAGCTACCCCCTATTGGAGATGATTTTGGACTGATGAAATCTCCAGATCTTAGACTGGAACAAATACATAGACAAGCTAAAGGCAATCCTATTATTGAGCTATCAATCAGAGCTAGAACAACTGGAAGCATACCAAGAGGCAAATTTGGAGAGAATATTTTGAAATACAAAAAAAGTGATTTTGATGGTCAAGAAATGGTTACAGAACTGCTTGAAAACTTTACACCAGACCTACTTGTACTATGTGGATATAATTATAGTAGAGTAAAACTGAATAATCAGATTAGATCAAATTTTGATTTCATGAGTGAGAAACCAGAATCTGGAGATAGAGTAATTTGCCTGCGGAATAATCACAAAAAACAAGTTTTTAATGGAATGCTTGGAACACTAAGAACCATACTTGGAGGCAGAAACGATAAAACATACTATACTGAAATAGAGATGGATGGAGAGTGGGATACTTATACCGGCACTGTCTTATCAGAACAATTTGGAGCTGCAAAAACACTCACAAACAATACGCTATTAAGTAGAAATCGTGATAAAATGGACCTCTTTGATTTTGGATATGCCCTAACAGTACACAAAGCACAGGGTAGCCAGGCTCCCGCAGTTCTTCTTTTTGAAGAAAGATTTAAACAAATGACAGATCAAGACTGGAAAAGATGGCTATACACTGCAATAACCAGAGCAGAAAATGATTTGTATATCATTGGGAATTAGAGGGGGGGGAAACCAAAAATCCAAAATCCGTATTTAGAAACTTCTGACCGCACGTACACAGTACTTACTCGTCTTGCCGTAGTCGTCCTGACCGCCATTGCTAAACCTCCGGCGCCAGGCATGCGTCGTGCCGTTCTGACTGCTGGACCAGTAGTAGCTAAGCTTGAAAGAACTAAAAAATGTTGCAAAGAATTGCCCTGTCTCGCATGCAAATTTGAAATCGTAGATATAGTCTAGCTCATCTTTGGCTGGCAAGTACCAATCGGAGTAACTATCTGTTGAGTATTCATCAACCATTTTGGCAGCAGGAAACTCTGCCAGTGTAGGATCTATTGCCTTCATCGCAGCTACATTTGCAGTACCATTGGTTGTAGAATCTGCACCAGATGCATCTGTAGTAGCAGTTCTCCACTGAAATGTTGTTGTGAGTACAAACCCATCGCTAGTATCTACCGTCGAGATGTCTTGCATAGAGCATATTATGCCATTAGTCCCGTTTGTTGCAACTACTACACCACCACCTACTACCCAACCTACCTTTACCTGTCCGGCAAAATCTGCAGGATTTGCAGATATATCATTTGGACCAAGGTCAATCTCTGACCCTCCTGTTGTACCGCCTGTAGTCGTACCAGACCCGCCAGAGACGGTTATTTTGTTGTGGAATTCGTCACTAAGACCTATAATTTTGATAGACATAATATATATTGTATTGTAATTTATTTACGATAATAGAGTTTATACCACCCCCCCCCATTTTGTCAAGGGCAAATTTGTGCGGTTTTGACGCAGTTTTGGGCAAAAGCGACTTTGTGTCATCCCGCACTGGATGCGGGATCCAGTAAAGTCAAACAACAGCCTCACTCATTTTCGTAAAAGCAAAAACTGCAATTACCAAGTGCTGGCAGGGCAATTTTGTAATTAAAAAAATAAATGTAAAATTGGGTAATGTTGAGAGGATAACTGTCTGAGCGTAGGCAAGTTTTATCCTCTCTTGGTTTTTT
>JAOZKL010000120.1 GCA_029935375.1 Patescibacteria group bacterium
CTTAAATTGTCAACCGAAGTGCAACACTTGATTTGATTAAGTTGAAAAATAGTTAATAGTCTGATACAGTAAAACAAAATGTATTAGAACTATGAAAAGTAAAATTAATAAAGAAGTTGTTAAGAAATACAAACAGCTATCAAAAGATGAAAGAGAATATCTATGTTATCTAATTAAATGTAAACCTAATGATAGTATAAGAGAATTATCTAGGATAATGAATAGATCTGCTTCAACAATATCTCGTGAATTAAGAAGGAATAGAAATCCTATTGATAGCAGATATTTGTATGGAATAGCAACTATAATAAAAGATAAAAGAAGGTTAGAAATTAACAAAAGTAGATTTACTAAGATCTTACCACAATCTAGAGTTGAGAGATATATTGAATTAAAATTAAAAACTGATTGGTCACCAGAGCAGATAAGCGGTAGAATGAAAGTTGATATAGAAAGTAATATAAAAATTGGATTTAACTCCGCTGAACGAGTCTCTCATAAAACCATTTATAGATACATAGAAGAGCGAAAACCTGAATGGAGGCAATATCTCAGATTTAACCGAAAAGATAGGCGTAGACGCAAATACAGAACGAAAATGAGGGAGAGGGAAAGAGAAAAAGCAAAGAAGAGATGGATTGATACTCGCCCTGATATTGTAGAGCAGAGAACTAGACTTGGTGATTGGGAAGGAGATACAATAATTGGTGGTGAAAAGACTAAACACATACTAACAAATGTAGATAGAGCAAGTGGATATTTGTGTGCAGAGAAATTAGAAAGAGCTACAGCAGAGGAAACAAATAGAATGTTTGTAGTTATGTACCAAAAGATACCAAAAGATAAGCAAAAAACATTGACACTTGATAATGGAAACACATTTGCAAAGCATGAATCGCTTGAAGAAAAGATTGGTATCTCAATATATTTTGCACTTCCATATCATAGTTGGGAAAGAGGAACTAATGAAAATACAAATGGATTGTTAAGGCAATATTATCCAAAGAAATCAATGTTTGGCAATATTACAAAAAAAGATCTAGACAAAAAAGTAAAACTGATAAACAATAGACCTCGTAAAAGACTAGGCTATTTAACACCATATGAAGTTTTTCACGGTGTTGCACTTTGAATTACAATGTAGC
>JAOZKL010000070.1 GCA_029935375.1 Patescibacteria group bacterium
ATTTAACACCATATGAAGTTTTTCACGGTGTTGCACTTTGAATTACAATGTAGCATTTTATACTTGACAAAAGCAATGTAATGTTTAAGTATGTTAAGTATATTATAAATAATATAACAAAGTATACTATGTTTATTACAAAGATTAAGAGGCTCGCTCTAGTAACCGGATTTTTAGCTGTTGTAGTTTTGTTTGCTACTTCGGCTGTTATTTCAGCAAAAGATACAAAACAAATTGTTCCAATAATTTCTCAGAGTGTTGAGAGTCGCGAACAAAGAGAGTATCAGTATATGGATAACTCTGATACTGTGTTATACAGTTCTATAACAACAGATCAACAATACACATATCCATCAGATGATATGTCAATTGTGTTTACTAGTTTGGATGAGAATACAGATAGTCCATTTTTGGCAATGGAAAAAACTCTAGTCGAACTAGATGGTCAGTATTACTTTGGTTATGAATTCAATACAAACATGGAGAATGGTCAATTTTCATATGATCTTACCCTCCCTAATGAGTACGAGGCTACGGATGTAGATATTAAGTACAGTGAAGATGGCGGGAACACTTTTGTTGATGTTTCTAACAAAATAATCGGTTCTAAATATGTTTATCTAAAGAACATGGACCATTTTACTATTTTTGTAGTAGTAGGCACTATAGACTCTTCCAATAACATAATACTATTTGATGAGAAGACTTCTTCTATTATAATAAATGAAGTCTATTTTGCAGGTAACTCGGATTGGGCTGAGTTGTATAACAAAGCTAAGACGAATGCTTCTCTTTCTAATCATTGGCTGTGTTTGGATGATACTCCAGCTGCTGATTGGATCGAACAAGATTGTATTGATTTGGAAAAATACGCTGGTGATATAGAGTTGGCTCCTGGTGATTATATGACTGTAGACCTTGGTGATATGCTTAGCAATTCTGGCAATCTTTTACTATATTGGGATGTCAGTGATATGATCCCTTCAGAAAAGAATACTTTAGAAATAGATAGAGTTGCATGGAAAGATGCAGTTTCAATTTCTGGTGCTGATGATACAGGTGTGGCTGAGGTAGGTAGGTCTATAGGTCGCATTCCAGATGGAGTACAATCTTCTCAGTGGTTTAAGTTGGATAGCTCTAAGAGTAAAGGACTAACAAATGAGTTTGCTATACTCTTTGTCTTGGAGTCATCAGATTTGGTTACAAAGAGTAATACATTACCAGAAATCTCTGGTACTGTAAATAAAACTGCTGGTGTTACTATTGTTGTAACAGTTGATATTGATGAAAATGGAGTTGTTGATGCTTCTGATTGGTCTTATACAACCAGTATTAATGGAGATGGTACTTGGGCAGTTCAGGCTCAGATTGCACCAAATGGGGTTTTAGAAGATGGTGTGTATGATGTATTTGTAGTTGCTGATGACGGAATGGGGAATCTAAGTGAAAAACAAATTGAGCTTATTATAGATACAACTTCTTCAGTTGTGACTATTTTGGAGCAATGGACAAATGATACAACTCCTACTGTTGAGGGGTGTCTTAATGAAGAAAATGGTAGTATTATAAGTGTTGCTGTAAACGGTGTTGAGTATATTGGCGATGTTGTTTATGGATCATACAATGATGGTTGCAAAGATTGGACATTATCTGATAATATCATAAACCCTTCACTCGCAGATGGATCGTATGATGTTTCTGTATATTCTACTGATTCAGTTGGAAACAATTCTGGAGAACAAATCTTTGAAGATGTTTTAATTGTAGATACAGTTGCTCCTGTTATAGTATTAAACGAACCAGCTTACAATAATATCGTAGTTGAGATAAATACAGGATATGTAGAAGAAGGGGCTTCTTGGACAGATGATATTGATGGTTCTGGCGATATTGTTAGTGGTACAATAAAGCCGACAAAGAAACAAGCTGAATGGGATTCTAATACAATACAAAAATATACATTCTATTATTCTTATAAGGATAAGGCTGGTAACTCAGCCACTGTTCAGAGAAATGTTGAAATTGTTGAAGATACAACAAAGCCAACTATAACACTACTTGGTGATAATCCTCAGGTTATTGAATTTGGAAATGCCTATACTGAGCTTGGAGCGACTGCTGATGATAACTATGATGGTGATATAACTGATCAAGTAGTTATTGATATAACAGCTTTGGATATGGACATTGTTGGTCAATATACAGTTACCTATGATGTGACTGACTCTAATAGTAATGTTGCTGATCAAGTTACAAGAACAGTTAAGGTTGTAGATACTCAAATTCCTGTAACTATTCTTGACGGAGACAGTCTAGTTGTTTTGGAATATGGTGAAGAATGGACAGAGATAGGATACTCTGCTAGTGATAATTATGATGGTGATATAACAGCGAGTGTTATTGTTTCAGGATCTGTTAATGATTCGCTTATAGGTGAATATATCTTGAAATACAATGTTTCTGATTCTTCATCAAATGCGGCTGTAGAGAAAACTAGAACAGTTAAGATTGTAGACACTCAAGCTCCGGTTATTTATTTGGAGGGGGATTCTATTCTTACTGTAGAGTATGATTCTGTATATGTAGATGTTGGCGCAACAGCAGTAGATAATTATGATGGTGATATTACAGATCGGATCGTAGCGCTTAATCAGGTAGACACTTCTGTACTAGGAACATACTATGTCAAATATAATATTAGCGATACTTCTGGAAATGACGCTGAAGAGGTTATAAGAATAGTGAAAGTAAAAGACACAACAAAACCAGTAATTGTCTTGATTGGTGATAATCCTCAAATTATTGAACTTGGTGACAACTATGTTGAATTGAACGCAGAAGTTACTGATAATTATGATGATTCTTTAAGTGTTGTTATAGACTCTTCTACTGTTAACACAAATGTTGTGGCAGAGTATTTTGTAACATACAATGCAACTGATTCTAATGGTAATATAGCTATAGAGATTGTTAGAACTGTAAAAGTTAAAGATACAACAAGTCCAGTAATGCAGATTGTAAAAGATGTTGATGCAGGGCCTACTCAAGTTGATAAGGTATCTGCAAAAGCGACAGATTTGGACATGAAAGATCTTGAATACAAACTAATTTCTGATAAGAATGAATGTTCTGATGTAGAAATTGGAGATGGTGTCGGATATACTTCTGAAGAAGTTATAACTTTTAGTAATGAAGATAACAACGATATGTATTTATGTTTTGTTGCAAAAGATAAATCTGGAAATATCGAACGTATTGTTACAACTAACAAGCTAAATATTGATATTACTCCACCTGTTTTGATTATGAGAGATTTAACAAGGAATGAATTCAATGCTAGTGATTTGACTTATGTTGATTTTATCGTTGAACAAGAGAGTGGGATTGCACCGCAGTGTGAGCTTCCTGATTTTGACTCTATCCAAGTAGATCAACCAAAAACTGAGCAGGCTTATACTGTTACATGTAGTTTGACAGATACTGCATTGAATATAACAGAAGCAGAGTCAACATTTACTTTAAATAATAACGAACCTACGGCTTACATAATGGCAAATCCAGGTTTGGAAATTGTAGAATATCAATCCTTGGTTTTAACTGCTAGTATTGTTGGTGGTAACCAATCTTACTCTTATTTATGGTCAGGAAACTGTTCTGGTAGTGCAGGTGCTGTAAGCTTTAGTTCTACAGTAGGCTCTTACGCTTGTGGTTTAACCGTAACAGATTCCGATGGGGATATGTCATACGCTTCTGTAGCAATTACAGTAGTTGCTGATGATGAAGAAGAGAGTCCTGAAGAGGATCCAGATCCATCACAAGAGGTTGTAGTTACTAACTATGAAGAGTGTGTCATTAATGATGGCTTGATAAGTCCAAATGATCCTAATGTTTGTATTTATGATGAAATTAGCTATACAAGGTCTACTGAAGAGGATGAAAAGTCTTCTGAAGAAGCAGTGGTAACTACTTATAGTGAGTGTGTACAAGCTGGTGGAACTATAAATTCTACATATGGAAACATTTGTGAAATAAATAATGAACAATTTGTTGACTCTCGTCCAAGTTCA
>JAOZKL010000022.1 GCA_029935375.1 Patescibacteria group bacterium
AATCAACTGTATACATTTCGTCAATTTAACTCAGATCTTGAAGGTCACCCAACTATGAATTGGAAGTATACCGAAGCGGCTACTGGGTCGCTTGGGCAGGGTATAGGAGTAGGTGTGGGCATGGCGCTTTCTTTGAAAACCCAAAAACTTGATAGCAGAGTATATGTGCTTCTTGGTGACAGCGAGATGGCAGAAGGGTCTGTCTGGGAATCAATGGAGATTGCAGCTCATTACAAATTGGATAATTTAATCGCAATAATAGATGTTAATAGGCTTGGTCAGAGAGGCCAAACTCTTCATGGTCATGACCTTCATGGAATAGCAGCTAAAGTTGCAAGTTTTGGTTGGAACGGTGTCATCGTTGAAGATGGTAACGATATTAAACAGGTTATAGATGCTTTTGAAAAAGCTAAAAACTCTGATAAACACCAACCCTTTGCTATAATTGCAAAAACTATGAAGGGTGCGGGAGTTAGTTTTCTCGAAGACAAGGAAGAGTGGCACGGTAAAACTCTTAATGAAGAGGAGTTAGAGAAGGCTTTATCTGAGTTGGGGAATATAAATAAAAGTATTGTAAGTAAAGTTTCTTCAAATAACTCAGTAAAAGAAGGGCAAAGGATGCAGGAGCATATTCCTAATTATGATATATCATCGATTTTAGATGATTACTCTGACAAGGAAAAGAGGGTATCTACTCGCCAAGCTTATGGCCAAACATTAGCTCAATTAGGCAAGTTTAATAAAGATATTGTCGTGTTAGATGCGGAAACTAGCAATTCTACTAAATCTGACAAGTTTAAAAAAGACTCCGCTGATAGATTTTTTGAAATGTACATTGCGGAACAAAATATGATTAGCGCTGGTGTTGGTTTTTCAAAAACTGGCTACATACCTTTTTGTTCTACATTTGCAGCTTTTATGTCTAGAGCAAATGATCAGATCAGAATGGCTTCATACTCCGAATCAAATATAAAATTAGTTGGCTCTCATTGTGGAGTGTCTATTGGGGCAGACGGGTCTTCTCAAATGGGTTTGAGTGATATATCGATGATGCGATCCATTGAAAATTCTGTTGTATTATATCCATCGGATGCTGTTTCAACTGCAAATATGGTTAAACTCGCATATCAAAAAAATGGACTGGTTTATATAAGAACAACAAGGTCTAAAACACCATTAATTTATAACAATTCTGACAAATTCAACATAGGAGGCAGTAAAGTCATAAAAGTTTCTGCTCAAGATTCTGTTGCTGTGGTTGCAGCTGGAATAACTGTTACAGAAGCATTAAAGGCTTATGATATACTTCGAAAAGATGGTGTCTATATTAGAGTTGTAGATCTGTATTCTATTAAACCTATAGATGTAGAAACATTAGAAACTTCTGCGATGGAAACTGGTAAGATTGTTGTAGTAGAGGATCATCACAGACAAGGAGGCCTTTTTGGTGCAGTTGCAGAGGCGTTATCTTCTAGTGATAATTGTAAGATTTATAGCTTGGCCGTAACAAAAACTCCACATAGTGGAGGCTCGTCTGAATTGTTGCGATATATGGAAATAGACGCTCAGGCTATAGTAGATAAGGTTAGGGAATTAATAAGATAGGTTAATTATTATTCTTCAGTTTCACTATCTTCTTCGGTAGATTCCTCTGTAGAGTCTCCTGCTTCTTCGCCAGTTTCTGTTTCTTGGCAACTATCATATATATACCCATATTTATTAATATCTTCATTTGTAGCATTGTTTTCTTCCATGCTATCAACTGTAGATTTGTGCAATGGTTTTAATGTTATATTCTTTTCAATCTTACTTAATTCTGTTAGTGTGTACTTTACGTTTAATTTGGTAGGATTAAAACAGGTAAAAAGTTCATCTCCATCATTTTGTCCGTCTGTATCAGAGTCTGCAATTGTTGGATTGGTATAATATATGTACAGTTCATCCCCATCTGCTATCATATCATTATCGGAGTCAGTTGCATTTGGGTCTGTTCCGTATTTATATTCTTTTGCATTTGTAAGTCCGTCATCGTCAAAATCAACATCATCTCCACACACAGTTTCTATTGCGCAGGTATTATCGGAGTTTAAGGCTGTGCCATCACTGGCTAATCTAAAATGAGACTCTAGCCATTCAGTTTTTGTAAGATTTTGTGTGTAATTTTTCAAATATACAGTTGCCGGTGTTGTGCTTCCACCTGTTTCAGTCTCATCTATTTGTTCAGCCTCTTCTTCGTTGTTTTCTTCTTCTTGTGAGGTTTCGTTTTTATTGTTTGCAGAGTCATCATCTTTCATGAAATTTAAATAGTACAATCCACCAGCAAGTATTCCTAATATAATTATTAATATAGCTGATACTATAAAGAAGCCGCCTCCATTACCATTGGATTTATTTTTTACCTCACTTTTTTTCGTTGTGTTTTTTGTATTATCTTCTTTTGGTTTGGTTTCTTTGTTTGAGTTATTCATCGTTGGTTGCCCTGATATTTGTTGTTGAAACTGGTTATCCACCTTTGGTTGTTGTGGTGCCTCTGGGGCTTGTTGCTGTTGAAACTGGTTATTTTGCTGAAATTGTTGGGGTTGTGGTTGTTGTGTATAATCTTGATATGATTGGTTATCGTTATAGTCGCCTTGCTGCTGCTGCTGCTGACCTTGATCTTGTTGCATATCATTTTGAGGGTAATAATTCTGTTGATTTTGTGGATCTTGATTGTTTTGATTGTAATTTTCTGGCATATACTGAGTATTAAGTGCTTGTTTTGTGTTATTAAATAGACATTGATAGTATAAATAATTTTTTCAGCCTTGTCAAAATCTTTTTTTTCTTATAAGGTTTTTATTAAAGATAATATGGCTGTGGATAAAAGTATAAAAACAATGGAAAAAGGGGCTGCAGGGAGTGGTAATTCCACTTTGGATTTTATGGAAGTAGCAGAGGTTCGTGATGGTATAGTTATCCTTAGAGAAGGGCAGATGAGGACTATAATGGCTGTTTCTTCTGCAAACTTTGCTTTAAAGAGTTCAAAGGAGCAGGATATGTTGATTGGGGCTTTTCAAGGATTGTTGAATTCTCTAGAGTCTCCAATGCAAATTCTTGTTCAAAGTCGTAAGTTGAATCTTACTAACTATATAGAGAAACTCAGAACACTGGAAGGCGAGCAGACAAATGACCTTTTGAAAATAAAAATGCAAGAGTATATAGAATATATACAAGAGATGTTGCAACAGATAAACATTATGAATAAAGATTTTTATGTTATTATAGGGCATGAGCCAGGTGTTTTAAAAGAGGATTTGTTTGGAAAGTTTTTTAGAGCTTTAAATCCTACAAAGTATATAAAACAGGAGCAGGATGATTTTAATCGCAATAAGCAAATAATGAAACAAAAGGCAGAAAGTATTATGTCCCGTTTTTCAGGATTAGATCTGAAAGTTAGAATATTAAAAACTGAACAAATAATAGCCCTGATGTACAATTCATACAATCCAGATACTTTGGAGTCTATTAGATTGGGAGATGTTTCTGATCTGGATGTGCAGATATAGGGTTAGTACTTTACATATTCGTTACCAGCCCATATATATTCCCAAGTTTCTGGGTTAGGGCCATATTTGACGGGCTTATCTGTACTTGGGTAGCTTGGTAAAAATCCAAACTTTTTCGCGTTTAAATAATTATTTTTTGATATCCATTCAAATGCTTCAGAGTTTCCAAAATACACAGAATTGGCGTCTTTTATATCTATTGTGTATCCTCCGTGGTGCTTAGAGTATCCTGGAGGAGCAGCAACTTGTAGTGTGATGTTTAAGGCTTTATCTGCATTTCCATTTATAATCTCTGCTGACGTATAATTTCTGCCAATCATCTTTTTAGATATCATATAAAACCGTTTTAGAAATAGGTTTTTTTGACTGTTTGTATCACGATAAGCTGAAACTAGTTCAATATCCACACCTTCTTTTTTTGCTTGAGATCTCATCTGTATAAAATTTTCGGTCATTTGTCTCTGTCCTTTGTGATACGATTCTATAGTTATTAGATTGTTTTCATTTGCTTGTATTCTTTTTATATATCCTCGTTCTTCTGCAATTTTGAAAATGACAGAGTCGGCTTTTTCATTCCCCGTTATTCTTTCATATGTATTTTGACTGTTTACATTTATGATAATACTTTCTGTAGTGTGTAGTTGAGATAACAATGTCACAAATTCGTCACTTGTGAAATATTTATATCGAAAAAAATCTTCAATATTTACATCATCTGTTAAGATATTATTTTTGTTTAATTCTTCTGTGATGACATTATATATACCTTTGTTGTCTCTTTCCAACCTTTTATATTCTATATATTGCTCTTCTTTTGAATATTGCTTAAATTCAATTAGCTTGTTTTTATGCTCTATTAACTTTTCAGATTTTATAAAGAAATATTCATTTATTATCTTTTCATTTTCTGATACAGCTTTCGCTACAAGGTAATTATTTTTCTCTATTAACTTCTTCAAGGTTTTTTGATTTTGCATCTCTATTTTCAATTTCTCGTTTAAATCTTCAATTTCTGATATTGTGTTTACAACTTGCTTATGTTCTACTTCTAGTCCATTTAATTGATTACTTAGCTTTGCATTGTCCTTTTGTGCTATATTTATTTTATTTTCTAGCTCTAACCTAATTTTTTCAAACTGTTCTTCAATAGTTTCAATGTTAGATGGTTTTAGTAAAACAGTTATCGCATTATTCCATTGTATTTTTTCACACAGCGATGTGTCAGATTTTATCCCAATTTGTTCGTATTTATTTCTTATATTGTTACACTCGACAAGGCTTTGTTCGTATTTATTAATCTTAGATTTTCCTTCAATTGTACCGTATACGATGCCAGCGCTTACAACAGTAATTGCAAGTATAATGATAATATTTTTAATTAACACCTTCTCTCTTAATTTTATTTTTTCTAACTTGTGTATATTGTTATAATGTACCAGCTTTGTTTGTTTTGGAAGGTTCATAAAATTATATTGTTCTTCTATCTTCAAGGGCCTTTATCACCGTTGCCTGGTCCAGTGTTTCTGGGTTGTAGTGCAGGGGAAGCCCTTGTGCTGGTTTTGTTAATTTTATATTCTCACTCCATTTTTTCGATTCTAATATTTCTTTGATATACGCTATTGTTGCTTCTGCTGCAAACCCAGGTTTTAGAAATAATATAATTTCAATTTGAGTCTCTTCTGTATTTATGTTTTTTTCAATCTTTTCAATCAACTTGTTTATTGTTGTGTCCTCTGCAAATATATTATCAAGAGGGGAAATAAGGTTTTGGAGTACATGATACAGCCCTCTGTATATTTCACTTTTTTCAATAGTTAGTACGTCAGTTGCTTTTTCCACAAGACAGATTCTATTTACTTTTCTATGTTTGTCTTTACATATTTCACACTTATTATCTTCTGAGAAGAATCCACAATCCTGACAAAATTTAACTTGCTGTTTTGTTTTATCAAGTTTTCTCATTAAGTCGTTAAAGTCATCGTCAGATAAGTCTAATATATCAAGTGTTAGTTTTTGCGCACTACGCTTGCCAACTCCTGGAAAGGACTGCAAAATTTGAGATAATTCTTCTATGGAAGGTGGTAATTTGTGTAACATTATATACAAATATAAGCAGAAAAATATGAGTTTGACAAGAGTTCATTTTTTATAATTCACTACTATTGACAAAATATACTATTTAACTTATAGTTTCGTTAAACTATGACTGATTTTAGAACGAGGCAAGCTCCGTCTCCAACGGGATATCTTCATTTTGGTTCGGCAAGACAGATGCTTTTTACTAAATTATTTGCAAAGGCTTATGAAGGGTCTTGGTACCTTCGTGTGGAAGATACTGATAGAAAACGTTTGAAGCCAGATGCTGTCAAAAGGATGTTGAATTCTTTAAAAAAATTAAACTTATTAGCCGACGAAGGAGTTGTTTTGGATGGTAAAGGTCAGGTGGATGATTTTTATGGTGTGTATCAACAGGGTAGTTATGGACCATATATTCAATCAGAGAGATTGAGATTGTATCATAAACATGCACAAAATCTTATCGATAGAAAGCTAGCTTACTGGTCTTATTTGAGTGAAGAGGATGTTTCTGAGTTGATGGAGATAAAAAAAATTAGAAAAAAATCAATAAATTATTATAAGGCAAATCTTGAAAGATTTAGTGAAGAATCTCTTTATGTGTCCGTAGAAGACGGATTGCAACATGAGCAAAATCCATCACTGCGTTACCATATACAGAGGGATTCTGATATAGAGTGTTTTGATGAGTTGCTTGGTAAAACAGTTTTTGATCTTAATCTGGAAGAAGACTTTAATATTCTAAAATCAGATGGGTATCCAACATATCATTTGGCTCATTTGATAGATGATCATTTAATGAAAACAAGCCTCGTTCTTCGTGCTCAAGAGTGGTATCCAAGCATAGGAAAACACACTGTTATGTTCAAAGATTATTGGAATGAGATTCCAAAGTATGTCCACGTCCCTTTTATTTTGGGAGAAACTGGTAATAAAAAGATGAGCAAAAGAGATGGTGATGTTGATATAGAAGATTACCTTCGTCGTGGATTTTTACCAGAAGCTATTATAAATTATTTGGCATTTCTTGGTTGGAATCCTGGAACCGAACAAGAGCTATTTTTAACTCAACAGGATTTTGAAACACTGGATCAACAAGCTAGATTAGATAAGCTCATTGATAATATTTCAAAAGAATTCAGTATCGATAAGATAAGTCGAAGTCCAGCTAGATTTAATTTGGAAAAACTTACTTGGTTTAATAAAGAGTATATAAAAATGCTTACTTTGCATGAATTTTGTTATCTTGCAGCAAAGAATAAGTTAGAGCAAAAACCTGCAGATAATCAAAAGTTATTTTTAGGGGATTATGTGTATTTGGCAGATGTAGATGAGGATAAAGTATATTGCAAATTATTGAAGTACTCTACACCAGCGGTAGAAAACAGTTTATCCAATCCAATAGGGGCTGGGAGAGCTAACGGTATGGAGTGGTTTGAGAGTTTGAAAAGAGAGGTTGGTGATGTTGTTGGTAGTGATGTAAAATTAGAGAAAAATAAGTTAAAATCTGTTGTTAGTTTCAACATGATTAAGGGTAGTTTTGATAATGATGGTGAAGTGTTTGATGGAAAGGCTGTTAATTTATATTATTATCCAACTTTAGTATCAAAGATAAGCAATTCAGAAGATAATTCTGAGTATGGATGGAGAGGTTTATCTGCGGTTATAAAAAGCAATGAATATACTACATATCCAATTTGGCAAAATTTCTGTTTGAAAAATAATATTGATTGTTTCCAGCCAGATCAAGAGGTTATGATGCAATATATGGCATCGTATTTAGACAAGCAAAGAATTGAGACTCTTTCAGAGGCCGGTCTAGATTCTGATTCGGTAACCAAGTGGAGAAAGCCAAAAGATGATAATATTACATGGAAAAAAATAACATACAAAGAATCTCTTCAATCTCTTCAAAATATCTATGAACAAGTTATTTCTCCTATGTATGAATCGTCAGAGGGTAGGGTAATACTTGGTAAGCAACAACAACTGTATGAAATGGCTGTCGATCCTCAATCTTCTGTTGTCAAGTTTAAAGAGTTGTTAAATGAAGTTTCTGATATGTGGCAATTTATAATAAAAGATTGGTTATCCGCAGATCAAAAAGATACAGGGTCTCATCTATGGCCGCTACGAGTTGCTTTGTCTGGAAAAAAACAATCTCCAAGTCCATTTGAGTTGTTAACTATTTTACCAAAAACTGAAGTACAAAAGCGTATATTAAAAGTGATAGAAAATAATAAAAGATAATTATGAATATTAATTGGCGAAAATTTATACACATCCCATTGGCTATATTGCTTCTGGTTGGATTCTCAATATTGTTTGCAAAGTTAAAGAGTGTCCAAGTGCAGACTCAGAATAATAGTACCGTGATAGAATATAATATAGGAAAATAATATTTCAAGTATGGCTGTTGTGATGCATAACCGTAAAATAAAATTTGATTATCACATTATCGAATCATTTCAAGCTGGGCTTAGTCTATCCGGATTAATGGTAAAAGCTATTAGGTCTAAAAAAGTAAATCTTAACAGTGCTTTTGTAATATATCAAAATAACAGATTAGAAGTAATTGGATTGAAGTATAAAGATTTTTCTGAAAATATACCTGTTTTACTAAGTAAAAAAGAGATGAAAAAAGTTACAGGTTCTATAAAAGAAAAAGGGGTGAGTTGTGTATTACTTAATATAAAAGTTGTTGGTAGATGGTTAAAAGCTGATATAGCAATTGTAAAAGGTAAGAATAAAAGGGATAAACGAGAGACTATCAAAAAAAGAGATCTAGACAGAGAACAGAGGAGGGGCGAGTACTGATTGACATATAGCTTGTTTTATGCTATATTTTGGTTTCTTGGTGATATTTTATATTTTTATTAATAGACCTCTTTCCTAATTCCATTTCCAACCCATAAATCCCAAAATCTAACTAAAAAAAATACTTTTTTCAATTCGTTTTACTAGTAAAAGTCGTTTCAAAAAGAACATTTTTAGAATAAATTTAAGAATTTCTACTTGAGAAGCGAATTAGGAAAGAGGTCTAATATTTAGATGTGCTATAAAACAGATATTATTTATCAGTTTGAAGATGGACTGCTTTCTAATAAAAATCGTTTAGAATGGACTTTGAGTTATTTTAATTATTTAGAATCTCATTGAGAATGAGCTAGGAGGCAAATGATTGTCGATTTGATTAAATGAGCTAGATCTAAATTAGATTTATCGAGCGAACAAAAGACATGTTTATTTGACTTGTATTTTTATTATACTGATTTTAAACTTGAAGTTGATCGAATTTTGCCAGGTATGTTGTTCGCAGTTAGGGCTGTATCAACAACAAGGAAGCTATGATTTGATGATAAGCTCCAGCAAATACCAGCTTGACAATAACCTTCTTGTTTGTTCCAATAGATTTGATCTTAGGTTATTCTAGTTGATTATCCTAAGACGGTACTGGAGGATTACCTTTTTCTACCAAATCCAGTTTCCGAAATTGTGTCTATTGTATGTTTAATGAATAGATTTAATTTTAAGTAGGCAGGTAGAGCAACTACGAATGTTAGTAGTCATACTAGATGACCTCGTAGTTGTGGGATTATTGTTAGTTCTCTGTAGATGAAAATTTACAGAGAATTTTTTTATACAAAAAACTAAACTTGACAAAAAGTCTTTTTATTTATAAGTTATTAGCAGTCTTAGATTGACATTGCTAGGTTGTTTATAGTCAATAATGACAAAAATTAGATTTAATACAAAGCATATGAATATAAAACCACTGGGAAATAGAATAGTGATAAGTTTAATAAAACAGAAAACTGAAACAGTATCTGGTATAATTATTTCTACTGAAGAAAAAAATGAACAAGTGATGGGTAAAGTAATAGAGATTGGAGAGGGTAGTGGATCTAAATATGATATTAATAATACATCTATAAAGAAAGGGGATGTTGTTTTATTTGCAAAATTTGCAGGTGATAATGTTATTGATCCAAATAATCCAGATACTGTATATAAGATTTTGAAAGGAGAGGATATTCTTGCAATTATTGATAATAAATAAAAAATAGATTATGACTAAAAAAATAATAAAATTTGGAACAGATGCTAGAAAAAGTATTCAAGATGGTATAAATATTGTTGTCAAAGCGGTGCAGAGTTCTTATGGTCCAGCTGGTCGTAATTCAATAATAGAAAAATCATACGGATCGCCCGATATTACTAACGATGGAGTTACAATTGCAAAAGCTGTAGAACTGGACGGTTTTGAACAACTTGGAGTAGAATTGATCCAAGAAGCTGCAAACAAAACAAACGATATGGCTGGGGATGGTACTAGCCTTACAACAATTCTTGCAGGTGCTTTTATAGAAGAAGGTATTAGAGTAGTTGAAGCTGGAAGCGACCCTATTAAATTAAAAACTGGTATTAAAAAAGCAACTGATTTTGCATTAGACTATCTTACAAATAGTTCTAAAAAAATAGAGAGTGAAGAGGAAATGGCAGATGTAGCTACTATTTCATCTCGTAGTCGTGATATTGGTCAGATGATCGCAAGGATGTTAAAAAAAGTTGGCAAGGATGGGGTGGTTACTGTACAATCTGGGGATAGTAATAAGATTGAAGAGGAGATGACTGAGGGAATGCAGTTTGATAAAGGTTATAAGTCTCCATACTTTGTAACAGATACAGAGAAGATGAAAATGATTGTTAGCAACCCTTTTGTATTGATTACAGATCAAAAAATTTCATCCATACATGATATATTACCAGTTGTGGAGGCGCTGTCACAAGAAGGTAAAAAAGAATTAGTTGTTATAGCTGATGATATTGAAGGTGATGCGTTGACCAATTTTGTTGTGAATAAAATGCGAGGAACTTTTAATGTGTTTCCAGTTCAGGCTCCTGGTTTTGGAGATCGTCGCAAATCGATGTTAGAGGATATTTCCATATTAACAGGATCTACTTATATTTCATCCGATCTTGGTATGAACCTGAAGGATGCTACTATAAAAGATCTTGGATCTGCTGAGCAAATTATATCTGATAAGGATACAACTACAATTGTTGGTGGAAAGGGTGATAAAAAATCAATCAATCTTCGTATAAATGCATTACGAAAAACGATAGAAGATACAAATTCAGACTATGAAAAAGAGCAGATTGCCAAAAGACTGGCTAAGTTGAGTGGAGGGGTAGGAGTTATAAAAGTTGGGGCTGCAACAGAAGTAGAGATGAAGGAAAAAAAATATTTGGTTGAGGATGCTCTTAATGCTACAAAAGCAGCTATAAAAGACGGTGTGGTTGCAGGAGGTGCTTGTACTTTGATTCGTATTGCCAGAGAGTTGGAGGATCTAAAAGTTGATAATGAAAACGAGAAAATAGGTGTCAATATTGTTCGCAAGGCAATGATATCTCCATTTAGAGCAATGGCAAAAAATAGTGGTATATATGATATATCCATTTTACTTAATGAGATTGAAAGTGGAGAATCAACAGGTTATGATTTTAAAGAACTTCAGATTGTTGATGATATGATAGCAGCTGGTATCATTGATCCAGTGCTTGTTATTAAACAAGCTATTTCTAACGCATCTTCTGTTTCAACTGGGATGATTACAACTGAGGTTTCAATAATAGAAGAGAAAGATGATAAGCTAGATCTTGCAACTGATTCAGCGATGCCTGGTAGTATGGGAGGGATGATGTAGTAATTTATTTTTTACAATTTATTTTATCAGATTTTCTTACGAGCACAAGTTGTAGTGGGATTATAAACACAAGTATGATCATAGGTAGTGTCAAAACAATTTCATTGTTGTTATAAAAATATAATGACAGGGCTAAGAGAGAATATACCACAGCTTCTACTACCCGTACGGAGAATGTTCTTATTAGGATTGTATATGCTGGGTTGTCATCTTCGTGAGTTATTTCTTTATAAAACTCTTGCAAAATTGGCACATTGCTAGTTGACTGTCCTAATTTTTGCAATCCACGAATTATTGTTACTGACATTATACCAAGCCAACCGAAAAAATATAAGAGGATACTTCCTATCCACGCTACTTCCTCTATAGCAACTGCGATTTTTAAAATGCGATTTCTGTATTTATTTAGATATTTTCCAATAAAATACATTGTTGCTATTATTGATAGAGTGCTTATTGTTACTACTATACCAAGTTTTGAGTAATCTTTTAGTACCATAAACATTATCAATGGCCAGATTACATTGCTTACAGAGTTTCCAAAACTTGCAGATATATTAGATATTAACATATTTTTTCTAGACTTTTTTTCTAGATTAAAGCATTTTTTTATAATTAATTCTTTAGGTTTGTGTTTTATTTTACTTGCAATTAATGGTATTATTGATAATGCCACAATTAAAGATGCTATAGTTAGTGTTATATGTACAGAGTAGTATTGACTGACAACTCCACCAATCAATGGGGCAAAAGCCGTTGCTAGTGTTGTATAAATATTTAGTTTTGCGACTTTGTTACCGTAAGACTTGTCTTTGGATAAACTTGCAAAATCATAATCAAAAGCTGTAAAGAAAAATCCATTAAACATTCCTCCAAATACTGGTATCATATATAACAGCATTGGAATATCCGCTGTGATTATTAATAATGCCAAGTATGGTATCATTGCTAGTATTCCTAGTATCATCGATATTCTAGTGCCGTATTTGGATACTATTTTTGTAGCCGGTATACTGAATATAGCGCCAAGGAATGATTTGACAGCGAAAAACACAAAGACTGAAGATAGGCTTAATCCTAGATCAAAATATAATATAGCAGGGAGAAAAGTGCCAACTAGTGACCATGCAAATATTCTAATCACCTTATGTACAAACAGGTTTGTTTTGTTTTTTGTATCTGTGTATAATAGATTTAGATGCAACTTTTCGTAGTGATGGGTCATTTATTATTTAAGTATACCTAACTTGTTTTATTTTGACAAATTATATTATAATAGACTTCTTTCCCAGCTCCATTTCCAACTCATAAATCCTAGGATTTAACTAAAAAAACTTCTTTAAATTCGTTTTACTAGTAAAAGTCATTTCAAAAAGAATATTTTTAGAATAAATTTAAGAATTTCTACTT
>JAOZKL010000071.1 GCA_029935375.1 Patescibacteria group bacterium
AATAATGGCGGAAGTGGCGAGATTCGAACTCGCGTAGGAATAAACCTGCCGGTTTTCAAGACCGGTGCAATGGGCCGCTATGCGACACTTCCAGATAGAAACATCACAACTTTTTTGAAAATTGTCAAGAGCAAGTCGCTACATTGCAATCCAAAGCACAACACCTTTAAAAACTATAAACTATCCAAAAAAGTATTATAATATAAACAAAATTACAGCCATCAGGTTCCATGCTGAATGAGTCATGGTTGTTAAAAATATATTTTTATACTTCAAATATAACACAGCGAATATAACCCCTCCAACCCAGGTAAGTAAAATAAAGTTAATATCACCATATATAATATGCATAAATGCAAAAACCGTAGCAATAATAGCAACAGAAGCGGCTTTGTGTTTTATAATGTCATCTAATCGTGGTAATAAAAAACCCTGATAAACAAATTGCTGTATAAAACTAATAGGTATAAATGAAAGCAATAAAAGCTTGTGATCATGCCAACTAAGTGTGATCTCATCTCCTATAATATGAGAATACATAAATATAATCTGAACACCAATGACCATAACAATAAGATGTGGCACTACAGACTTACCAAAGCCCCTCCTATACAACCCAAGCTGTCGACAATCTATTCTTTCATATTTTATAATAAACAAAATTGTTAATACAGAAGCCAACAACAATAAAAAACGATATTTGTATGGCACAGCCCCTACATACAATAATAGCACAGGGGTTATATATATAAAAAGCACTTCCAACACTATTCTAATACTTCTGATATTCTTTTTTACTAAATACAATAGTTTCATAAATAAAGTTATTTTTTTTCATTTTTATCAATCAACCCACAAATCAGCTTTGAAACCTCTGGGCCAACACCATCTATACCGGTACCAGCCAAAAATTTGTAATCTTCAATAATCCTTGATTTTTCTATCGATTTTGCTAAATTATCTACAGACTTGCGACCATAACCATCGAGTTCAAATATTTCAGAATATGGCAAATTATACAGATCAGAAATATCATCTAGCCCAAAAATTGATATAAATTTTTCTAAACTTTTGTCTGATAAACCAATTATGTTAGCTATGTTTCTTTGACAGTAGTACGACAACTTCTCTACAACCTGCGCCGGACAAGACGGATTTGCACAATAAAGATCAACTCCAGTATCAGTCTTCACTAATTTACTAGAACAGGATGGGCATTTGGTTATAATCTGAAATTTTGACCTATTTTTACCTCGTAAATTATATAAAACCTCAACAACCTCAGGTATTATATCCCCTGCTTTTCTAATAACTACAACATCTGACTCAGACATATCTTTTTGTATAACCTCTTTATAATTATGCAAAGTTGCTCTTTTTACAACTGTGCCATCCAGCTCAACAGGATCTAGCTCTGCAACTGGAATAATACGACCAGTGCGACCAACTTGCCAAGTTATTGCAATTATCTTAGTTGTAATCTCCTGTGCTGGAAATTTTATAGCACACCAACCACGTGGAGTCTTACCAACTACTCCAAGTGCTGATGAAAGATTATTATTATCTAGTTTTACAACCATTCCATCTATCTTATATGGCATGGCCTCTCTGCCATTATACATCCGCTGAGATATGTTCCATACAGAGTCTATATCATTGGCAATTTTATTATAAGGACTCACTGCAAAGCCAAGAGTTTTAAGAAAACCCAATTCTTCACTATGAGTAGTAAAATTAGATGGATAAAATGATTCTGACATTTATAACTTATTCTATAACATAACTGTTGCAGCCTGAATAACCTGGCTATCTACACGAAGACCAATATTAACAACTTGCTTTACCTTTGGATTGTCATCATCAGATTCACTCAATGCTTGCATAATCTCTGGATCAAAAGACTCTCCCTGTTTTGGATTAATTATCTCCACACTAATACCTTTCAACTCTTCTGAAAGCTTAGCAAAACTATTTTTTAAAGTTTCTATAAAGCTTAGCATCTTAGAGTCGTCTGTCTCAGGTACAAAAGCAAATGAAATATTCAAAGTATTCAAAAATTCTAAAATTGATTGTAAAGCAATTCTTTTTCCAATTTTCTTCGCTTGCGCTATCTCTATCTGATACTGATTTTGAACATTCTGCATATCAGCATACAATCTCAAGTTTTTAGCCTCGAGATCCTTTATTTTTTGGCTTAATGTCTCTATTTCAGAAACAGCTTTTGCCTCACCAGAATCTGCATTAACCGATTTGGGCTTAGGTTTTTGAACTGTTTTTGACCTTGTAGTGGTTTTTTTTATCTCCTCAGCAAGATCATTTGTCTTTTTCTTGTTGCCATTATTTTTGCTCTTAGTCATAGTAATACCAAAACAGTCTTACAAAAAGTTTGTATTTTGTCAATATTTTGAATCTCACCCTCTCCAATCTATAATACAATCCAGAAATATGGAGTTGGTAAGTTCCTAACATTTGCTGGAAGATTTGGATCTGGATATATAAACAAGTTCTCATCATCTTCATCGACAGAAGTAAAAACGATCCTCTCGATAATTGAATCAAAATCTGTTAGTGCAAAATCAACAATTGTAGTAAAGGTACCCGTCATCAACCCATTAATCGGCTCATCAAAACTTATCTCTCCAATCTCTGTATATTTGTAATCCATGCCACTAGGCACTCTCTGAGCCGTTTCTATCAAGAGAGTTGTTGGCATGTTTTTTTTTCTATTATTCTCGCTCTGCTTTATCTCTGTTGGAACATTGACCAACTTTATTAAAATCTCAGTCTTATCCCCTACTATTTTATAATACAACTGCCCAGATACAGTAATGTCTCTTGAATTCTTTGACATGTATATGTCTTTAATTATCATATCACTAAATGAGTTTTGCCTACTAGAATTAGGCCCTACTACAGTAATATCATCAGGCTGGTCGTTTACAAACTCACGATTACCAAATAAGAAACCAAGATAAAAAACAACTCCAGCGATCATACAAATTGTAAGAATATACCAAAGTCGCTTCAGATTCATATTCAAACAATATTTATCAAAATTGAATAAATGTCAAGAAAACAAACAAACTCCTTATTCTTAGCGCTTGTTTTATAGTAAGCCAATATTGCTCTTAATTACCATAGAGATCATCTCAGCATCAACTTCGTCTGTATAATAATTCGTTGGTAAATTTAAAACCCTATTTTTTATCAAACTCTCAGAAACTGGCAAATCCCCTTCTTTGTACCCAAGAAAATCTAGATCTACTGTTTTTGGAAGAAATATTGCATCGTACCATGTACCTATAAGACAGCCCTTGCTGTACCGCAGTTCTTTCTTAATATTATTATAAACTATTGATATTTCATCAGAAGAAAAATCTTTCATTAAAAACTTTAAATCCAAAGGAACTCTCATATAATTACTGTTTTTATAGTATTCCAAGCCCAGGTTCTTGATATAAACATTTGCTATCTTGTGACGATGGTTTGTATAATTTTTCAAGCCAGATAGTTGACTTAGAAGCAATCTACCTAGTCTTTTATTATATTGAGATGGCTGAGCAGGCACACAAGTACCCTTCTCTTCAGACTTGGTATACACACCCTCGATTAAGCTCAGTTTTTGTGAACTAAGTAGAAAGAACTTCCCAGCATTAAAAAAATAATAAAACGGACGAACAAACGCAGTTGTCCAAAAAGTGTAAAACAACGATTGTCTCACCCTACTCTTCTTCATCTCGGACAAAATAGAAAATTCATACTCCATTCTTTCGAGCCATTTCTTATTATTAGAGTTATTAATAACAGCCAACCCCCCAATCGTACTAGAAACAACCTTATCCCTGCCAAAACTAAAAATTGATGCATCTCCAATACTTCCAATATTCTTCTCTTTGTTATTAAACAAACTTTTAG
>JAOZKL010000072.1 GCA_029935375.1 Patescibacteria group bacterium
ACAAGGCTGTTTCAATAGTCTCAATTTCTGGAAATTTATCGCCCAAGCTACCACTACTGTAATTTATTATCGCCGCATGGAGAATAAAATCAAACGACTTGCTTTTACCAGCTGTTGTAATGACAGTCTCTCCTTGTTCTAGATCTTTCTCTAAATTTTCTTTTAGTAAAAACATCTCTTGCTGTAATTCATCTCCACAATGGTTACGCAATACCATAGATACGCCACTGCCAAGGAATAGTCCAGTATTTGATGCATTTACTATAAAAGTCGCCTCTGCTTCGGTTGTTAAATCTCCATTTTTGACAGTGCAGGTATAAGACATTTTATTGTAGTAGTTTTGAAAATGCTTTTTTGATTATATTTTTAACCGCTTCTGGAAACTCTTCAAAGCCTTTAATTTTTTCAATTTTGTTGCCATACAAATCTAGGGTTTTGATGCTTTCTAGTCTGTCAAGGTTTTCGATAGTAGATATTTTATTGAACCCAAGTTTGATTTTTTGTAACTTGGTTTGATTTTGCAATCCTTCTATTTTGCTAATTTTATTACCATAGAGGGTTAAATTTTCTAGTTTTAGAAACTGTTCAATTCCTTCTATTTTTACCAAATTATTCCATTTCAAGTTTAGCTTTAACAGGTTTGTAAGGTGAGATATATTCTCTATTTTTTCAATAAAATTGTTATAAAAGTTTAATTCTTCCAGCTTTTTCAAGTTTTCTAGATTCTCTATTTTTTTTATCTTGTTTAGTTTGAGACTTAGGTATTTTAAGTTGACGAGATTATCTATGCTTTCTATTTTTTCAATATTGTTTTCTTCCAGGTCTAGATACTGTAATGATACTAATTTTCCAATTTTTGTTAAATCATCGTTTGTTAATCCACTTTTACGTGATTCTAAATGTGTAATAAATCCTTTTTTGTCATAACTGCATTTTATATCAACAGACTTCTTAGTTATCTCAGATATAATTCGTTCTTGTTCTTTTATACTTGTCATACATGAAAAATATTTCACAATAAACAAATAAAGTCAAATTTCTTTTTAATCATCACCTCCTCCCAAACTTTAGCCAATCTTGTAGTATTTTGACAGCTGATAGATGATTTATCATAACCTTGTCGTTTGTAGTCGTTTTGGCGTGTTTACTACTATTGCGCTCATCGTATGTGTATATTGGCAATGTTGGAAACTGCTCTTTTAGGTCTATTACAAATTCTTCGATTTTTTTTGTTACTCTTGTGCTTCCACCCTGAAAATTGGTTGGCCAGCCGATGATGATTTTTTTAATACCTCTTTTTTCAATCTCGTATTGTATTATTGAAAGAGCGTTGTTTGCACTGCACTTATTGTTATACGGTATAACTAGTTCTGTATCACTACTTCCAAAGGCAAGTCCAACCCTTTTTGATCCCCAGTCAATTACAAGTAGGTCAAACATATTATCTTTGGCTCTTGTATATAGCAGATGTTTCTATTATCAATATTGCTAGGACTGCAGATGTAACCAGAGCAAAAGGTATCGCCCAGAGGATTGCTAGTGTTGATATTATGGCAACTTTTTTGATGTTGTTCATCCTGTTAATCCTTTTGAGTCCGCTTCTACAACTCCGTTGTGTCTTCTTTGGCAATCTTTTCAATATTGGTTCTAGTTTTTCTTCTATCCAACGCAGGGTTTTGTTGTTTTTGATAAACTTTTTTATAGTTATGAAAGTTTTGTAATTATTTACTCTTTTCTTGTCTTTTATCAGTTTAATCGATCTTTTAATCTTTCTGAAGATAGCTTTATTCTTTCTTGTGAATTCTTTCATACTGCTTAACCCACGCTGTATCTGTCCGGCAACTTTTTTTCGGATTTCTAGTATGATATTATGATATAGATTATTGCTCATAATAATATTTATTTATAGATTTAATCCTTATCATATTTTAAGCGTCTTGTCAAAAATTTTGATAAAGAAACCTACAATTAAATGTAGGGTTGATGATAGATTATTCTTCGTGGTTAGGAGTAAATGACATTAATGCCATGTGTCTAGCCTGTTTAACAGCTTTTGTAATTTTTCGTTGGAACTTTGCTGAGTTACCGGTTCTGTCTCTTCCAAAGATTTTTGAGTATGGAGATACAAACTGACTAATGTATTCTACATCTTTAAAATCAATTACTTTCATTCCAAGGTGTTTACTAAGACAGTCTTTCTTCTCACCTTTTCCTTTGTTGTATTCTCTGTGGTCAGATACTTCAGACCCTTCGTTCAAACTTTCTTTCGCTTTTTGTTGCAAATATTTTGTTTGGTCCATTAGGATATAACGAATGATAGAATCTTGTATATTCAACTTTGCTTCAACTTTGCTGATATTTGGGATGTTATCAGTGTCAGCGTTAAATTTGACTGATACGTAAAATCCACTTTTATTTTTCTTAATAGGGTAGGCAAGGTTTTTCAATCCCTCATCTTCCGCCTGAATGTTCTCTGCTTTTAGATCAGATTTTAACATTTTTTCAATTTTCTTCATTTCAGTGCTACGCTTTGCTGCATCTACAACTGGATTGAAAATAAAGTATAATTCGTAATTTTTTATCATAACTATAATAACTTACTCTTTTTTGAGTTCTCTATTTATATCTAAAAGATATTTTTAGTTTTGTCAAGGACTTAGGCTTTTATTGCCTTTTTCTTGTTTTTTCTCCTTCTTTTCCTCAAGAAGTTGATTACAAGAGATGCAACCTGAATTATTCCAAAAATACTTAACAAGATAGCTAGTTTTTCTTTGCCCACAACGACAAGATGAGCAACAATCAACCAGATTATTATATATGTCAGGTTGTGTAATTTTTGCCACCATTTCTTCATTTTCCTTCTAATCCATGTGCTGGAGGTCAGAAAAAGCGGTATCATCAAAATCATTGCAATCAATCCAAATTTTTCTTTCTCTAGATGTATATAGTGATACCCAGATAACAAGAATACCAGGATTCCCAGCTCTAGTCGGATACTCATTAAGATATTTTTCAGTTGTTTCAATTTTCCTTTCACCCTTAGTCTTTGTAAGGTTCCGGGTAATATCATTAGTATAAACACCGCTACAGCTGTTCTGCCAAGTATTTTAGCTAGTTTTTCGTTTGTATTGCCAGTTAGATATAATACAAATAGTAGTATTGTGGAAACTATAGCAAGATATGATAGTTTTTTGATAATTGCTTTTGTTGTCATATTAGTTGTTCTTTGATGTTTTACTGTTTTTGTAATCTAAGAAAAGTATGGATACTGAGCCAATCATAAAGATTATAGGAGCTATAACCAGTGATATCATAAAAGAGCTCACATGTAATATTTCAAATAGAACTATTGTTTTTGGAAAGACTATAGCAAGTGCGTAAAATAAATTATGTAATATTGTAAATAAAAATACTGATATTGCAGCTGTTCCTGTTATCATATAAAGCACTCTCTGACATTTGATTTTTTCTCTCTTTCCAAGCAATGCCAATATAGCGCCTAGGATTAAGAAGATCATACCAAACCCTCCAGCTACTGGGAAAAGAACCCTTCTTATAGAATCAGGAAATGGGATTATAAAAAATGATAATATCAAAGAAAAAGTAACCATCGATGCATACAACACAGTTTTTATCGAAATTTTGTTAATTATTTTTTTTATTGACATAGGTATGGTTGATATTTCAACTTTGTTTTAACAGGTAGATATTGTCAAGGGGATAGGGTGTGCAATTATCATGATAACTGGAAAATATAATTATTACATTATTGTCAATTTTACGTAAAAACTCTTTTACATTTCGTATAACTATATTAGATATGCTTATAGGTCTCTTTTTAATCTACTTTGCATTTTTTAGCTTATTTATGCTTTTGATTACCCT
>JAOZKL010000121.1 GCA_029935375.1 Patescibacteria group bacterium
GAAAATAATAAATAAATCAACATTATGTTAATGCCATACACAGCACAAGAAAAGTATGAAATAATCAAATATTCATACAAATACGGAATAGATAAAACAGTAGAAGCTGTTAAACTAAATAGTGATAACAACACACAAAAAATGTTAAGCAAAAGAACAATATCTAGATGGAGAAGATTATGGTCTGATAGTTGCAAATACAATTACGCAATACCATCTACAAATAATACAATTGGAACGGGTGGTAAACTATCTAATCTGAAAGATAGAGATAAGATACCAATTACATACAGAAAAAGAAACGTTAATCCAAACATCATAACATTTATACAACAACTCAGAAACAACCATATTGGCATAGGAAAAGATAAGATAAAAGTATTTTTAGATAGATATTGCAAAGAGCTAGCAATAGATACAATATCAACTTCTACAATAGGTAGGATAATTAGAAAGTTAAAAGATAATAATCAGATCATCACATACAATAAATCAAAAGAAGTGTATCTCAATGGAGCAACAGGAACAATAAAGACAAGAACAATAAAGAATAAAATGAAGAAAGAGAGAAAAGAAAAAGGATATGTTCCAAAACAAGCAGGAGATATAGTTCAAATAGATGCAATAACATATTACATACAAGGGGTAAAAAGATATATGATATGCGCTATAGATATTGTTACTAGATATGCTTTTACATATTCTTACAAAACACTAAATACAAACAATTCAAGAGACTTCTTTATCAAACTACAAGCTATAGCTCCTTTTACTATCAAACAAGTTCAAACAGATAATGGGCAGGAGTATTACAAGTATTTCCATCAATATTTGGAAGAGAAAAAGATAAAGCATATATGGAATTATCCAAGAAGACCAAAGATGAATGCATATGTAGAAAGATACAACAGAACTGTAAAAGAAGAATTTGCAAATCAAAACTTACATTTGTTAAAAAAGAACAATATTGATGAATTTAATATCAAGTTAATGGAGTATTTGATATGGTACAATGGGCAAAGACCACAC
>JAOZKL010000073.1 GCA_029935375.1 Patescibacteria group bacterium
AGTAAAGCACTGAATCCCGCATCAAGTGCGGGATGACAAAAAACAAGTGAGGGATAACATTCTCCGTAGAGGCGAGCCTGTCTCGCCATTGTTTTTAATAACACAAATTAGATAGAAGGCTTGTTTCTATGTTTTGCCGAATCTAATCTATCAGCAAACTTTGTTTGGCAAGGCGTGGATACCCGCCTACGCGGGCATGACAGAACGGAGTAAAGCACTGAATCCCGCATCAAGTGCGGGATGACAAAAAACAAGTGAGGGATGACATTCTCTGTAGAGGCGAGTTTGCCTCTGCATTGTTTGTGCGTCATTCCTGTGAAAACAGAGAGTCATACATCCAAACCCTTTTAAGGTTGGCAAAAAATGCCATACAAGTCCTATAATCAGTTTTTGGTATTAACTCTCTCTTGCAATTTTTCAAAATTCAATTCTGAAATGGCATCTTTATTGTCTAGTAATTTTTTGCTCAACTTTGGCAAGTATTCAAATTCTTCCTCAGATAATGATTTTAATACAAAATCCATGCTCTTCTGAGTGTTGTTTTGTTGGCGGATTCCTATTTTGAGTCTCCAGACGCTGTTTATATCTATTTTACAACTCAATAGGTGTTGATATATATCTATTATACCATTATGCCCTCCAGAGCCGCCTGCCGTGACCAGTTTTTGGCTCCCAGAGATTTGGTCGCTATCGTCTTGCAGGATGAATAATCGAAAATTTTGATCTGCAGTGTCAATTTTGAAATAGCTGATAAAACTTTGTAATGCATCTCCAGAATTGTTCATATACCCTGACGAGTATAGGAAGCAAATATCCTCTCCGTTCCATTTTGATTTCGTATAATGATACTTTTGCCCATTCTTCCATTCTAAATTTTCTGATGATGCCAGTGTTTCTAGCACAATACGACCTGCGTTGTGTTTGGTCTGCAAATACTTTTGCTCGTTGTTGCCCAATCCAAAGAATAGAATCATTGTGATGGGACAGTTCTGTATTTTATTGTTTTTGTCAAATTTGTATAAGAGGTTTCTTTCCCAACTCCATTTCCAATCCATAAATCCTAAGATTTAACTAAAAAAACACTTCTTTCGATTCGTTTTGCCAGTAACAGTCATTTCCAAAAGAACATTTTTAGAACAAATTCAAGAATTTCTACTTGAAAAGCGAATTAGGAGAGAGGTCTAAGGTTTTTTACAGAGATTCGTAGTTTTGTACTACCGTTATGTTCAATTGCTTTGCTCGTGCCAGTTTACTTCCAGAGTCTTTGCCTGCTATTAGTGTGGTGGTGTTTTTTGTTATTGTGCCAACAACCTTCGCTCCGAGTTCTTCTAGCTTTGATTTTATCTGACCTCTTGGTATATCAAACTTGCCAGTGATGCATATTGTTTGGTCAGATAACCTTCCTTCCTGATTATCTGTTTTAGTTTTGATTGTTAGTCCTTTATTATTATTTTCTAATTCTAGAAACTTTCCTAATAATTCTTCAAATTTTTCTGATTCTGTAAATTGGGTAATATTGTTAGCAAGTACCTCACCAATTCCATCTAGTTCTAACAACTCTTCTTTTTTTAGTTTTGCTAGTTTTAATAGGAATTCTGTTGCTGTGTAATTAGGCATCTAGTAGATTTTGAATTTGTTTGTAGTATGCTTCCAGTTTTGCCTTTGTTTGTTTTGGATCTGGATATTGGATTTTTGCAAATTCTGTAGGATATATTTTGTTTATTCTATCTCCCCATTGATCTATTTCTTCTTTTCTCTGCATAAAGACTTCGAAATACTGTTCTATCTCTTTTACATTCTTTTCTTGATGAGAATTGAACAGAGGCACAATTATTGCAGGTTTTTGTAAGTATAACAACTCGGTTATAGAGGACAGTCCTGCACGAGATATCACAAGATCTGCCATTGTCATTACTACTGGGTATTGATCTGCCAAATACTCTAGTTTCATGTAGTTTTCGGAGTTTTCTGGTAATGGGTATTCTTCTTGTAGAGTACCTTTAAGGTGTAGTATATTAAACTTTTTTTGTAATTGATCGGCTGTTTTCGCTACCCAAGTATTTATAAATCTTGATCCACTTCCTCCACCAAAGATGAAGAGTAATGGTTTGTCTGACTCCCCAGTTTTTGTTAAGAATTTATACAAATCAAGATCAGTTTCTTTCATTTTATTATACTGTTTTGCAATGTTTTCTGGCTCAAACCTATCCAAGTCTAGTGGATTTGGCATCACTTGGCAATATTTAAATCCTTTGTATTTTTTTGTAGACTCGTGAGAGCATGTCACAATGTTTGCAGCGGATACTGTTAATTTGTTTGAAAACCCTGGATCTGGATCTTGTTGATGGATTACTATTTTTATTTTATTACCTTTTTTTCTGAACCAATTAGCGACTCTAGTTGCTGTTATTACAGGCACGGATAGAAATGAGCCAGCACCGATAATCATACTTGGTTTGTATTTGAATATATAAAACACTGATTTAAGCAACGACCAGATCAAAGCAGCTATACTCTTAATCATTCTACCTGCTTCGGTTATGTAGTCGTACAGATTCTTTTTACTAAAACTGAGGAAATATAGCTTTGCTTCGGGTAGGGTGAGTAGTTTCCAACCTGTTGATTGTTTTACAACAGCATCTTCAAACCCTCCTTTTACACCTATTATTATAGGTTCTATATTTTTTAATTTCTTTGCAATAGCTACAACAGGCATTATTGGCCCTCCAGTTCGTCCAGCAATCAAAAAGACTTTCTTTGGATTTTTCATACACTACACTATCAAAAACTTTTTCAGTTTTGACAAGTAGATTTAGAAAATAATTTCTATTTTTTAACTTATTTCTATATTCCGTATCCAATTGCAGATATTACAAGCCAGTTTGCACCGTCACTTACCAACTCTACATTTTCCCAAAGAGTGTCCAGATCGTAGTTAGACTCTCCATCGATAGTTTCTGCCCCTGCAGTTTCTATGGAGACTGGATTGGTTAGGTCTACACATTTGACAACATACTTTCGTCCTACAATTCCGACTGCTGTAGGCAGTGTAACTGCAACTGTGCTAGATGCGCCAGATGCTGATACAATGTAGTGTGTGTTATCTAGTGTTATACTGGCAGTGGTTGCTGTGAATGGAACTGTGAAAGCTCCATTGATATCTAAGCCGCCTGTTGATACAGTACCTGTTGTTGATAGTGTTTGTGATCCAAGATCTACTGCACCAGTTGCGCCAGTATATGGTACTAGGTCCGTTAGATCAACAGCTGCTATAGCCGTATCGACATAACTCTTTACACTTTGTTGGGTAGGGATGTTGGTATCAGAATCTGAAACCATATCATCCTCATCGATCATCTGGCTGTTATCTAATTTCCCATCCAAAGCAGTTTGAATAGCGGTGCTTACAGGTTTATCAGCATCGCTAGTATTATCCACATTGCCAAGTCCTACATCAGCTTTGGTTAGAGTGTGCATTTCTACACCATTGTTGGTTGCGTTCACTCTTAGGATATCAGTTGCAGATGTATATGCAGATGGAGTATCTGTTAAATCTAGTAGATTTAAATTCAAATCAGAATTATCTAGTACTACGGCTCCGACTTGACCATTTACGCTATTTACACCGTCTGTATTGTCTACCTTGAACCAGTTGTTTGCATAAGTAGTTGTAGAGGCAGCATCTGTCACTGCAAAAAGTGTATCCCCTACAACAAAATCCATACTATCTACAGTTCCATCCGCTGTTACCTTGTAGTAGTATCCTTTGTCTGCACCAGAAGG
>JAOZKL010000074.1 GCA_029935375.1 Patescibacteria group bacterium
GTCCAGTATATCCAGTGAGCAACGGGTGGCCAGCGTCTATAGCTTTTTTAACAGAGTTAAAGCTTAGGGAGACACTTTTTGTTTTTAATCCTTTCTTAGAGACATAAACCCCTTTTAATACAGCTTGGTTACAATTGGCATCGCTTATTATATAAAAAGCTCCACTGCAAATACCAGCACCAGGGAAAAAACTACCCTCAGCCATTCGAGATTTTGTTGTTGCCTCAGGATCATCATATATATACTTCTTTATATCATTAGGATTGTTAGAATCAAACGGCATATTGGAAACCTTACCAAGCTTACTATAATAACCAGCAATTATCACCTCAGATGCGGCTCCACATACATTACCACCCAACCCTTTAAGACTAGGATTCACAACTTTCCTGACAACACCATCGGAGTCAAAATCATATAACTGGTTAACGTATGGTACATTTAGAACAACTACATCATTTTTGCTATATCCCTGTGCATTCAATCTCGCCCAGTTTACAAATTCTCCAGACCCTCCACAAAACTCAACGGCCTCTGCATATTTACCACCATAAGTTTGCTCTTCATCTTGCCCATCTTCTACCTCTTTATCTGCTTTTGTGTTCAACTCGCTTAAATACTCTACTTGATAAGCCCTTATTTGTTCTAACCCCTCTCCATTATAACTTTGCTGCGGTTGGAACTTGCCTATCAGTATCGCTGCTGCAATGTTCATATTCTTCTTGACCATGTCAGGATCCTCTAACAAACTCTCTCCAAGGTCTTCCTCGTCATCTGGATCTGGCTTGTCTAGTAAATTCTTTTCTTGTAGTTTGTTAGTCCAGTCATTGTATTGGCTCTTGCCCTTTATCGGCCAGTAGCCCCTACTGTGGTATGTAACGATATCTCCATCACTATTCTCGAACTCTGTTTCGTCACCAATCTCATCCTTTACCTCCATACCTGCAAAATCATCTGTGTGGTACTTTGCTATAGCCAGCATCCATGCGACCTTATCCCTGTTGTGAGCACCTTCGTCCTCATCGTTGAGATAGAACCCAGCTTTTTCTGCTTCTACAATAATTGTTTTAACATTTTCATTTTCATCGCCTTTTGCAAATAGCCCTGACTTTTTATAAAAACATTGATACGCTGCACCACCCGCTGCAGAATCACCCATGCCAGCTGCGTAATCATTAAATGTTTCATCATAATCACCTTCTTTGCACCTCCTGTTCCATGTTTCTAAAAAACTGATAACCTCCAATGGCTTGCCAAGATCAAACAGATTTTCGTTTACAAATACACCTTTTTCGAATGAAGACCTGACAACCTCTATGGCAACCTTGTTATATGTATCTATAAAGTCTGACCCATCAGGCAATGCCTTTGTAGGGCTGCCACTGATACTTCCTTTTGATTTTTCATACGATGTATGATAATATTCTTTTTTTTGATTGAGGTATTTACTGCCACGAGTCTCTCTGATCGGTGGCAATGTCTTGTGCCCTTCTTGTTTTGTACCCGTTATATTGACCGTTCCGCCGCCGCCTATGCTCTGTAACTCCATCCTAAACTGTTCCAATATACGGAACAATCCACCATCAGGTTCGGAATATACATAGTCACCTTTTTCTATAGAATCTTCAAAAAAGAACTCACGATCCTCCCCCTCGACAAGATTGACTGTGCTGTCAGTATCATCCTCCCAGAACCTTTCCTTGAATTCCCAATCTTTGCCCTTGAATACTTGTACTACAGCTCTGGTTTTTCTACCAATTTGGTATTTGAACATTATCTCATCACCAAGTATAGCGTCTTCTGGGTATTGCAAAATCCACTGATCTTTTGTGTATCTAGTATTCAGAGAATCTTCCATTTCCTTGTCTACAAGAGACTGTAATTCATCATTATCAAATATTCCAACAGATGACTTTATTGGCCCCATATAGAGCATGTCTCCTGTGTTTGATTTTCGCACTGCTATCCTATCTTTTTCTTTTGGTTCATATAATATCTTTCCTGTTGGATCTATACTTACCCAGTTCTCATCATTTGAGTTATCTGCATTATCATCGTATGTCAATTTTACCTTTTTAACCCCACCCGCTATGCCAGTGAGTTTCTGCCCTTTTTCATTATAAGCATACCTTACATCGCCATCTAGACCAATATCATATAAATACTTGCCACTATCGGCATTATACACATAATCTGAGCGCAGGTTGACTAATTTATAATATCTGTCAGAGTATTTTGGTGTTATCTTACATTGTTTAACCCACCTATATCTACTTGGAGCGTCGGACTCGCTGCAGCTATTTTGGACCTCTGTAATCCTAACATCGACACAAGATTCTTGAAATGAAATGATATTAGAACTGGCCTCGTTGCCAATGTACCTATCGCGAACTTTTTTTGCATTGGCCTTATAAGTATTCTCACTAGAACCAGAGCCTGTGCTAGCAACGCGCTCTTGAAGACGAAGTGAACCATTATAAGCTGTACCAGAAAAATCAACACTAGCGTAAACCATACCGCTACCGCCAACCCCTATTGCTTTCTCTCTTATGTCGTACTCACACCAACAAGACCCTTCCTCACACTCTGTTGTTATCTTCTCATACTCGTATGTAAACCTGGCATTACCAACTGTATTGTAATCTTCTGTCCTGTAAATAGCCTTTTCAACCTCTGTAGAGAAAAAAGACTCATTAATCTTACCGCCATCATTGCCAAGATCCATCAGCTCATCCATATATACCCCCCTATAGGCAGTGCCTTCTGTTATAGGGTGCTCTATAATAGGGCTAGCCTCTCTTGCTCCTCCGCCAGTTGGATCTTCTGGAGTTATCAACACATCGGTTTGAAATGCCCTGCTATCCTCATAATGCGCTCCAAAGGACTCCGTCTTGTTGCCAAATTCTTTCTTTAAACCAATCATCCCTTTTTCACCCTGTTCGTATATCAGAGCGTCTATTGTTTTGTCTATTACGTCCGTTGCATAATACAAATATGTGTCTTCGATTTTGATATTTCTAGCCTTGGCTTTGTCATCTTCATCTTTAAACCAATTTGTAAACCAATTACCATCTCCCTTTATACCAGGAGAGTCTTTATCTGCACCATCGAAACCGACACTAGTGAATGCATGTTTGGCAGGAGTCTCTACAACCGATGTTGCACACATCTTTGGTGTTACCCCAGCGGATAGATAGGCATCATCAGAAACCTTACTAAATGCTGCAAAGATTGCCATGAATAAACTAATTACTAATATAGCTATACCAAGCACTAGCCAGACCCACCCAGTTGCAGAAAAGAAGGATGAAATTGCAGCTCTTTGTTTTTGTGCTTTTAGTTTTCTTTTTACAATTTTTTCTACATCTACACCAGAAGCCTGCAATGCAATAAGTATAAGGCGATATGGATATGGGATTTTTTTCAATAGCGCTTTTATTGCTGCATCTTCTGCTTTGTTTTTTACTTTTTGTTTTCTAGATTGTCTTGGTGGTGCAGAACTTTCGCTACTAGCATTGCTTATGCTAGATGGAGAGCTTTCCTCTACACTTGATTGAGGATTTTGTTTGGCACTTCCAGAACTACCCAAAGACCCAACTTGCCCCATATTTAATCGCCTTGACCCGATGTCTTTGACACGATCGCCTATGCCACCAGCTCCAGCTTTGTCTGATGATTTGTTGCCAAGCAAACTACTGATACCTCCCTTTGTACCTTTTTTTACACTCTGAGCCCCTTTGTGTATTCCTTTTTTTAGTAAGTTTGTTGGATCCATTT
>JAOZKL010000075.1 GCA_029935375.1 Patescibacteria group bacterium
AAAAAATGTCGCAATAACTGTTGGGAACATTATAAACGAAACTGCAAAGATAATTGGAATAACACCAGCAACATTTACCTTAATTGGCAAGTCGGCCTTTACACTTCCAAGTGTCCTAGAACTACCCTCTGCATGTCCTCGACGAGAATAAACAACTAATAATTTTCTTACTGCATCGTTTACAAAAACTACAAGTAATAATGTACCTATAAAAGATAATAATAAAACAATCGCACTGCGCAAATCTGTCCATTCATCAGACTTGTACCAAAAATTTGCCCAGGCTTCACCATTAAACAAATAACCAAATTGGAATTTTTCAAAAGCTAGTTTGACCCCATCTAAAACACCTCCAGATGCCTTAGCAATTCCTGATGGAATTTTAGAAACAATACCCGCTAGAATCAACAATGAAATACCATTACCCATCTTAAATTCACTAATAATCTCTCCGATATACATCATGATAACAGCACCGGCTGTCAAAGCCAAGATAACTGCAAACCATTCATAACCAGAACCGGGACCTTGTTCCAAAATACCTTGAGATTCTACATATCTCATTATACCCCAACCATTCAAAGCTGCCAACGGAAGTGTAAGTAATCTTGTCCAACGATTAATTTTTTGCTGCCCCTTCTCCCCCTCTTCTTTTTTGATCTGATTAATTTTCGGTACTATTACACCCAATAGTTGAAACACAATGGAAGATGTAATATAAGGACTAATACCAAGCATTACAAAAGACAAAGTACCATAACCACCACCTGATATAGTGTCTAACAATCCAAATATCGCATTATCTTCAATCAAACTGGAAACATCTTGTTGACCAAGAACCGGCAAAGGAATTTGTGTTAACAAACGAGCTAAAACCAATAGCCCTACAATCTTTAGGAGCTTAATTCGTAATTCTTTGTCACTAAATACTAATAAAATCTGACGAAACATATAATAATTTTTGTAGAGAGCACTCAAACTATTGACAAATTTGTTTTATCAAGGTACTCAATATATAACTGATTCGAAACTAACTAACATTTATCAATTTCGTCAAGTGCCAAAAAATCATAAATATGCCTATACAATTCTCACTATACGATTCGTATAAAAAAAATAGTACAATATTAAATCCTACAGAAACAGTAGTAAAAAATACTATAAAACTATATTCCTGCGGGCCAACTGTATACAATTATCAACACATTGGAAATATGAGATCTGTCTGGCTGCCAGAGGCTATCAAGAACATGGCAGAGATTGGAGGGTGGAAAGTTGAATGGGTTACAAACATAACAGATGTAGGCCATCTTGTTGGAGACGGAGACGAAGGCGAAGATAAAATAGAAAAAGGGGCGAAAAGAGATGGCAAAACAGCACAAGATGTTGTTAACTTTTATTTAAATGATTACAAAAAGCAAGTTAAAGCACTGAATATAGACTTGCCAGAAGACAAAATGAACCCAAAAGCTACAGAATATATTATAGAACAAGCAATACTTAGTATAGATTTATTAAAAAATGAACAAGCTTATATAACAAACAATGGTATCTATTTTGATAGCCAATCTGAAAAAAACCAAGCTATACGACCAGACTATCTCAAAAAAATAGAAAGCAACATAGGTAGTTTCACAGGCAGGCAAATAGCTGGAAATGAAACAAAGCATCCAGAAGACTTTGCGCTCTGGAAATTTGTAGAATCAAATACTTTGCAGAAATGGAAGATAGGCCAAATGGATCAAATTTCAGCTCTCCTCAAAGATCTTGATAATAAATTAAAACCTAGTGAAATAGAAAAAGTACTATCATCATGGGGATGCCCTGGCTGGCATTCAGAATGCGTTTGTATGATAAATGGTATTCTTGGAAACAATGTTAAACAAATTGATATTGATAACAAATATAACAAATATTTTGAAAAATTTAATAAAAAAACCATTATAGATATACACCTTGGAGGAGAAGACCATATTGATGTTCATCATAAAAATGAGATATGGCAATCTGAAGCTCTTGGTTTTCATCTATCGCAAAACTGGGTTCATAATAAGTTCCTAACTGTTGATAGTCGCAAAATGAGCAAATCTATAGGCAATGTATACCTTGTTGTTGGCAATGAAAATAAAACAGGCTTCCCTTCTATTGAAGAGAAAGGTTTTAGTCCAATTGCACTGAGACTGATGTTCATGGAGCATCACTATACAGAAACTATGGACTTTACTTGGGATAAGCTAGAGCAAGCGCAAAACAGATTGTTCAACCTTAGAAAAGAAGCTGCAAAAATAAAATACAAGGAAACAAAAGAAAAGCCAGACAATGATATATTTAATGACTTATTCTCGCTATTAACTGATAATCTAAATATTTCAAAATTTTTGGAAAAATATCAAACTATTCTCACAAATGCTGCAAAAAATCAAAATAAAGAGGAGTTAGAAGTGCTGTTTTACTTTGAAGACAACTTCCTCAAATTAGACCTATTCCCTGTTATTCCAAATACTATTAAAGACTTGGCAAAAGCTAGGCAAGAAGCAAAGGCTAAGAAAGAATGGGATGAGGCTGATAAGCTGAGAAATCAAATACATCAAGGCGGCTGGCAAATTGATGACAATAAAAATGGAAATACTTTCTGGCAAAAGATATAGTCTTACCTTATTTTCATACCAGATCTAGCTTCTCGAGTGTTTTCATTGTTAATTTTGAGTTTTTGTTTTAATAATTCTGCCCCCATTTCGCAAGAACAAGCCCTGCTCACAATAGACTCTACCTTAGCAACCCAAAATTGCTTAAAACTTGAAAATTTATCCTCACCCACAAAGCCAATCATTAGCTCGCCCTCGCTTCTTTTAACTTCAATTTCACTATCTTGAATATAATTAGAAAGCCATTTTTCAACCTTCCTTTTATCCAGATTATTTATTATCACCTCTGTATAATCGGGCTTTGTTGGTACTCTTATTTTTAGTGTTAATTCTTGCATATATGAATATTAATAAAGGATTTATAAAGTAAAATACTATAAAAAATTGAACAAATTAGAGAGCCAGTCACTAACCATACCAACAGCTTCTGGACCATAAGAGATAAATAAAACTAAAATTGTAGTTGTTATTGCTATTCCTACAAGAGCTGTTACAATCCCTAAAACAGAAAATACTACATCCTCCTCCATCATCCCCATCCCCATAAGAAATATCCCAGCCGCTGGTATCGTATTGGTCAATGGAATTGGGATACTCATAGATATAGCACATAGCAACACGACAGCTCCTAAAATACGTTTAAACCAACTACCTTTATACATTTTAACAAACCTTGGCTTAACAAATTTTTCAAAAAATGAAATAAATTTGACCATGGCACCAACCAACTTTGAATCTTTTTTGGTTTTTATCTCTTTATCCATCACCCTCTTTGGCAACTTTGGATGAGATCGATTGAGTACAATATCCCTAGCTATAATAAATATAACAATGGCAAAGGGAGTCGAATAACCAGGAGCTGGGACAGGAAGAGCTGAAGGCAAAGACATTATTATTAATAGAAGTCCATAACTCTTTTGATCCACCCTACTAAGAATTTGCCTAATTGAAGTTTTTCCATCTTTAGTAGAAAAAATTGATTGAATGTCTTTTGATAGCTTCATAGTACATAAACAATCTGCAATATAAAACAAGGATTGTCAATATTAATTCATCACCCTACAGCTACATTGTAATTCAAAGTGCAACACCGTGAAAAACTTCATATGGTGTTAAAT
>JAOZKL010000076.1 GCA_029935375.1 Patescibacteria group bacterium
ACTCTATTCGTTCGTATCCCACTTTTGCAAGCCACCTTTTGAATGGCTCAGCTTTTGGTGATGGAATAGATTGAATAATTCTAAGAATATGTTTTGTGTTTCCTGCAAGGGTTTTTCTTTTTTTACCTGTCTCTGTAAGCATTTCTACCTGGGGACAATTTGTCCCTATGTAACCTCCAAGCTCCTCATCTCTTTTTCTTATCTTTTTGAGATAATCAGTAGGGTTTGTCGTATCGGTTAAAACTCCTACAATATCAACCACCGAAAAATACCATTCGTTATTATGCCAGATTTTTCTAATTTCTTTTTTTTCAAAAAGAGCTATTTTATTGTTCTTAATATTCATAATCTAAAACGGTTTTTGGATATTCAATTCATCACAAAATGCTGCGATCTTGTTTTTTATTTCCAACTCTCCTTTTTCCAGGGCTTGCAGCTCCTTGGCAACTTGATCTATATCTATCTGCTCTTCCTCTTCAAATGTATCTACATACCGTGGAATGTTCAGGTTGAAATCGTTTTCTGCAATCTCTGCAATACTCGCCCTGTGAGAGTATTTCTCTATCTCCTGTCTGCCTGTATATGTCTGAAATATCTTGTCTATATTCTCATCCGTTAGTATGTTTTGGTTTTTGCTCTTATGAAACTCTTTGGAAGCATCTACAAACAATATATCATCACTTGCCTCTCTGCACTTGCGAAACACCAAGACAGTCGCAGGTATGTTAGTACCATAGAACAAGTTGGACGGCAGACCTATGACAGCATCTAGATAGTTTTGTTTTTCTATAATATATTTGCGGATATGCCCCTCTGCACCACCACGAAACAACACCCCGTGCGGCAACACGACAGCCATAGTGCCATTGTCAGCCAGATGGTAAAGCATATGAGTAACAAATGCATAGTCAGCAGCCCCTTTTGGTGCCAGCCTACCATACTGAGAAAACCTATCATCAGTGGCCAGTTGTGGGTCAGAGTCGCTCTTCCACTTTGCAGAAAAAGGTGGATTGGCAACTATCGCTTCGGCTTTTAGATCTGGGTGTTTGTCGTTTCGCAATGTGTCGCCCTGCTTGATATCAAAATTGTTAAAGTTGATACCGTGCAGTATCATATTCATTCTAGCCAGATTGTATGTAGTTTGGTTTAGCTCTTGTCCGTAATAGTCAGATACAGGCACATAATCACTGATGCGCAACAACAACGAGCCAGACCCACATGTGGGATCAAAGACTGAACGAAGTTTTGCCTTATCGTTAGATACAATTCTAGCCAGTAGGTTGGATATCTGCGCAGGGGTATAGAATTCTCCTCCTTTTTTGCCTGCACCAGCAGCAAACTCCCCTATCAAATACTCATAAGCATCTCCCAGCAAATCGCCGTCAACATCCTCCAACCGAAAATCTATCTCACTCAGCAACAGCAAAACCTCTGTAATTGTTTCGTTTTTCTTTTTTTCTGTAGAGCCAAGTTTGGATGAGGTTAGATCCATATCAGCAAACAACCCCTTGAAATCGTCCTCACTCTCTGCCCCCATAGATGTGCTTTCTATCGTGTTGAGAACTGACTTGAGATCTTCTAATACAAAATTGTTTGAATTTTCTATCTGGTTTTTTGATTTTTTTACTAAATAAGAGAACAGCTCATCAGGCCGCAAAAAATACCCAATATAGCTTATCGAAGCTGTCTTCAGTGCAGAGAGTGTCTCATCGTCAGGGACATCTGCAAAGGCAAAGTCATCAGCTGCTAACAACTCTTCATTTATGTATTTTTCTAACTTCTCTGACAAGTATTTGTAAAATATTAGTCCAAGTATGTAGTTTTTGTACTCATCCGCATTCATCTTGCCACGCAGTACATTGGCAATGCTCCATAGTTGTTTTTCTAATAATCTCTTTTGATCTTCTGACATAATATACAGTTAGGCAATGATATATTTTGCTATTTGTCAACAAGTTGAGAACAAAAAAAATAAAAGACTGTTAATACTATTTCTCCCCCATCTTATCCTCAAATAACACAACTATCATATCTGCTTCTGCCAATAGATCTTGATCAACCTCACCGTCAAATTTGACTGATGCAGACCATGTCGCAAGGCTAGAATTGGCAACAAAAGAATGTTGGAAGTAAATAGAAGAGCTGGATATATCTCCCACACAAAAACTATAAGAAGAGCTTGGTTTTGATGCATCAGCAGTTCCTTTTATAGCATCAGTTCCCCAAGAATCTGTATAATTCCAGACTGTAGATTGGTCTAAGGCGGACTTGATCTGGCTGTAGTCATTATCTATATATGTATACAAATAATTATTTTTTTGTTTTACAAACTCATAATCGTGATTGCCATGATTGACAAGGTCATACTTTTGGATTCTAACCAACTTGCCGTCTACATCTTCAATCATATCTTTATTGTCTGAACAATACGAGACCTGATAAACACCAGTACCTTCCAACATACCAAAAAGGTCAAAAGTTAGCGTTACATTGTTTTTTTGTAAAACTATACTCCTTTCTTTGTAACCTCTCTCTCCACCAAGATTTGTAGCTGATAACTTCCAGCTTGTTGGATGCATTATTTCCACATCAAAACCGTCACCGCTTAGCCAATTTGTAATTTGTACAGCGTTAAATACAGCTGTTTGTTTTTCTGACTGATTACCAGCCTCATCTTCTACATAAAAGCTAAAACTATTTTGACCTTCTTGCACTGGCAAAGTTGTTGCAATTTCTGATGAATCAAAAACACTGTCCTGCTCATCGTTTATAAAAAACTTGGCACCTGCCTCTGATTCAAAATCAAAAACTATTGGACCATCAACAAAATATACCGTGTCTTCAATATCGGTTTTCAGTTTAATTTCTGGTGCAATTCTATCTACCTTTACATCATAAGCCACTTGCTCACTGCCTATCAATTCGAAGAAAAAAAGATTGAGATAATAACGACTTTTTATAGTATTTCGCCCTTCAAAAAAATCATCAGATTTTGTCTTATAATTATCATTGATTGCAACTTCTTTATTGTTAATTTTTATTATCTGATTGGATGAAAACTCTAACTCTGGATATTGACTGTTTAGATTGATTGTAGAAACTACATCAATTTTTTCTGTTTTATCTATAGTAATCGTTGGTCTAATAGACGCAAGCAAAACTAACCCAGCTACTACTACAACTGCTGAACAAAAAACTATTATATATTTCCAGCTGATTTTCTGGATATCTATATGTTTGATTTTCTTTGTAGAAACTACAACTTTGGATGACGGTGAAGACTTGGTTTTTGCAGTCTTTTCTTTTTTTGCACTTTTGGGTTTTGACATGTATAATACATTATAAAAATAAACTAATTTGTCAAATGGTTGTGCAAACTAATTATATATAATAAAGCTGAAAGAAGGTTAAGCTGGGTTTGTTATAATATCTAAGGTTTTAATATTAGACTTCTTTCCTAATTCACTTCTCAAGTAGAAATTCTTAAAGTTATTCTAAAAACGTTCTTTTTGAAATGACTTTTACTGGTAAAACGAATTGAAAAAAGTATTTTTTTTTAGTTAAGTTTTAGGATTTATGGACTGGAAATGGAATTAGAAAAGAGGTCTATTCATTGTGGATACAAAAAATACTACAAAAGACGCGAAAAACGCAGTTCAAACTCGCCCCATACCCCTTGATATAAACTAATCCTCAGCTCAAACGTCAAGATACTTAAGATCTGTAATACTCATGAAA
>JAOZKL010000077.1 GCA_029935375.1 Patescibacteria group bacterium
CATTTTTAGAATAAATTTAAGAATTTCTACTTGAAAAGCGAATTAGGAAAGAGGTTTAATGATAGAATATAATATTTTGGGGAGGTGTAAGGTACCAACCTTGACAAAAATTGAAATTTCAACTTAGTAATACATCATTATGATTAAAACTGTAGGAGAGAGAACATTTTGCATGGTAAAGCCAAATAGTTACCAAGATGGTAACACTGGAGGTATCTTGTCTATGATTGAAAAAGCTGGTTTTCAGATTGTTGCTATGAAACTTGTAAAGATTACAAAATACACAGCGCAAAAATTTTATGAAATCCACAAAGAAAGACCTTTTTATGATGAATTGTGTGACTTTATGTCTTCAGATAAAGTAGTTGCTCTAATTCTTGAAAAAGACAATGCAGTTGCAGATTTGCGTGATTTAATGGGAGACACAAACCCAGAAAATGCAGAAGAAGGAACAATAAGGTCAAAATTTGGAAAAGATATTGGAGAAAATGCCACTCACGGTTCTGACTCTATAGACAATGCAAAGATTGAATCTAGATTCTTCTTTTCAGAATTAGAAATATACGACGAAGACTAGTCGATCAGAAAATATAAAATATTATAGAGCCGTAAAAGGCTCTTTTTTGGTTTTGTGATAATGTGAGTTAAGACCTCTTGATTTTTTCATCTATAACAGAGTTCATTATATCTATTACTTTTTTTGGGTATTTGCCAACTGCAGACTCTCCGCTAAGCATTATATAATCAGCTTCATTTATAACCACAGCTCTGTATATATCGCTAACCTCTGCCCGTGTTGGCACTGGGTTGTTTATCATATTTTCTACCATTTGAGTGGCTATTATAAAAGGCTTGCCTTGTTTTTTGGATTCATTGGCTAATCTGTCCTGGTCAAAAGCTGTTGCAACGTACAGCGGCTTGGTTTCTAGGCTAAGGTCTCCACGGGCGATCATTACTATATCACCTTTTTTTACAATATTACTCATTTCTTTTTCTGCTACAGCTTCTTTTGTTTCTACTTTTATTACTATTTTTGGATAATAATCTGTGATTTTTTTGTCTTTCAGAACAGATTTTAGATATTTGTGGAATCTATCAATATCTTCACCAGTTTTTACAAAACTTAACGCGCAATATTCTGGTCTTATCTCTGCTATTGTGCTCTCTATCACAGCTCTGTCTTCTGGGGTTAAAAAATCTATGTCAAAATCTGCATCTGGGGAGTTCATTCCTTTGTGGCTCTTGATAACCCCGCCAAAAATTGTTTTGCAATATACCCTACTGTTAGATACTTTTTGGATTTTTATCTCCACTGTTCCATCTAGTCCAAGTAATTGATGGTCGGGTTTCATAAACTTTGTTAGGTCAAATGCGGTTGGTAGTACCAAACCCTCTTTATCAGTATATGGATATTTTTTGTCATCTTGTTGTTTTTCAAGGACAAATTCATACCCAGTTGGCAGTGTTTGGTCTTTTTGCATCAGACCAAAGATTATCTTAGGGCCTGTTAAATCCAACATTCGCTCCATTCCAATTTTTTTGGCCAATTTACCAATTTTAATATGCCATTGGTGAGTATTGTATGTTGTGTTTAACCTCGCAATACTAACTCTGTTGTTATAGAAATACTTTAACATTTCTTCAGATTCACTCGCCGGTCCAATTGTTGCCACAATTTTTGTCATATATTATATAATACCCCTCTGGCTTTGTTTTGTCAAGCTTTTTTTTATTGACTATTGACACAAAACACGTGTTTTGCTTTACTTTTTTTATGATTATTGTAAATACAGAAAATATTGCTGGAAAAACTGTGGTAGAAACTCTTGGAATTGTAAAAGGTGGAACAATAAGAGCAAAGCATATTGGTAAGGATATATTTGCTGGGTTGAAATCTATAGTAGGTGGTGAGCTGGTTGGATACACAGAAATGATAAGCGAAGCAAGGGAAGAGGCGATTGAGAGGATGACAAAAGAAGCTAAGGAATTAAAAGCAGATGCTATTGTAAATGTTCGTTTCAGCACTTCACAAGTTATGACCGGAGCTGCTGAGGTTATGGTTTATGGAACCGCTGTTAAGGTGAAATAGTTGACCTCCTGTCATCGCTCAAACACATTTTGGAAAATATAGGAAAATATGATATGCTATAATATCATCAAAAACAAGTATAAAATTAAATAAAAAAAAGAACTATGCCAACAAGTCAGCTTTCAGAAAAAGAAGTAAAAGCTAAAAATTCCAAAAAACCTATAATTACAGAAACTGCGTTAAGTCTTTTAATATCTGGAATCATTACCAATAAAAAGAAATTAATAGCCATTTTCTTAAAAGTTGATACAAGCAGTAGTAAGTATAAGTGGGTTAAAAGAGTGTTTATTATCACCTTATGTGTTCTTGCGGGATTGGTAGTCGTAAAGCCTGTTATAAGCATAGGCAAGGTTGAGAGAGCTGATATTGTAGAGGAGGTGAATGCAGAGAGTGTTTATCCAAAACTTGAGTTTTCAAATCCTCAAATTATTAAAATAAACGGAGGAACTGTTGCAAAAACTGATAACTATCAAATAACCAAAGAAGACCTAGAAGAGGGTGATAATACAATAGAGAATTATTATTACAAAGATTTTTTCTTTTTAAAGATAGAGGGCAAGAAAAATATACAAAATATTAATGTAGATAGGGAGGCTCCTGATGTTAGTCTGAAAGAGACTACGATTGAAGATGTTTATTTTGATACCGGGGAACAAATTTCTATAGGAGTTATATTTGATCAAGATTCTTCAGATATTTTTCTTAATGGAAACTTATATGATTTTAAAGATTCTCATACTGATTTGAAAATAAAGATAGAACCAGGGTCAAATTATCATGAAATATATGCAGTAGATAGGTTTGGAAATAAATCTAAGGTAATTAAAATTGTTTTCAATGCGATAGAGAGGGGTGAGTTTCCACTCTCTTCTTTTATGTTAACATCTAGTAAGGCAAAGATATTTGGATGTAGCCCTCTTTCTCATTATATTTCGGGGAGTGGATATACTATAGGATTTATTCAAAAGGATACATTTGTAAACACCGACTCTTCATTCGCCAATGCTAGTTTCGATGATATTAAAAAAACATTTGAAGATGGCTGGTCGTCACTATCAGTAAATGGAATGCCTTATGAGACTTATCTATCACAAGCTATTGTTGGGGAATTTAGATCACACTGCTCTACTCCTGTTGTAAGTTTTGTAGCTAATCATCGCTCTCCTTTTTTTAAGAGTTTGTCAAATAAATATTCCGATCTTGATATAATACGGTTTATTACATTTGAATCAATGGATGGTGGAGGGTACGGGCAGTTGGTTTATTATGTTTTTGGAGATCTTCCAGATCATCAGTTTCTAATCTCAATACCGCTTAAAGACAATGTTAATAATGATTTTGTTGGAAAAATAAGAGCTGCTTGTGAGTCCTCTGGGCTGGGAAGTAGAGTATTGGATCAAGATTGTTTTGAAAGATTATTAGGGCTTAGGGTTAATGAGGTCTCGGGTGATGATATGTTTCAAAGTATAAGTAGAGATATTAATAAAGCATTGAGTTTTAAGTAGCTTTATTTATTAATCGCTTATTATTACCGTTCAATCCGGTGGGGTTTTATAA
>JAOZKL010000078.1 GCA_029935375.1 Patescibacteria group bacterium
ATTTGTAGGGATTAAACCCATCGATTCGTAGAGGCGAGCCTGTCTCGCCAGTGTTAGTATCTTTATAAATCTTGATAATTCCCTTTCTGGAGCAGTTCTTGAACCGAGAGACAACATCACCAAGGTCAACGATATTGCCTGTGTTTTTCTGGATAACCTCTTTGGCAAACCCAATTATTCCATGAAAATGATTTGGCATGATAACATACTCATCAAGACAGATTCCATCGAAAAGATCCTTCAGAGCAAGCCAAGATTTTTTGACTTCTTTGCCATATTGATTCAGTTTGAATTCGTCATTTAGACCATGGCGAGACAGGCCCGCCTCTACGAAAGCTGCGATTTTGTTTTGGGTGGAGATTGTGACAAAATACCAATAATTGCCTTCATACAACGGCCTGTGTGGAAGACGGTTTGACTTTCGCTGAAATTTCGGAAGCATATATCACAACATTCATCTGCTCAGAATATTACAAAAAACATTATGCAACCACAACATTGTATTGTCAAGCAAAAAACCCTGTAATTCGTAGAGGCGGGCCTGTCTCGCCAGTACTAGCCCCGGTATATTACACCTATTTCTCCCCAACCATCCCCTTATAAACCTCAAACAAATGCGCTACTCGTTCGGTGTCGGTGGCGAAGCCTGACTTTTTGTAGAGTTTGTCTATGGCTTTGTCTAATTTCTGGTGGGCTTTTACCAGCTCTGGTGGCATGGTCAACGGGTCGTAAAGATCCGCAAGGGACGAATCTGCAAACTTGGCACGAGCATCCAAAACCGCCTGAGACAATTTCTCTATTTCTGATTTTTGCTTGTCGCTGACATCCTGCGGAAACGGAAAGTTGTTGTAAACAATGTCTTTGGAGTATCTAAAATCGGATTTTAATCTACCACAAGTATATTTCACCCAAGTCATGTGCATCTTGGAAGTCAGAACCCCAAAATGATATAATGTCGCATCTGGAATTGTTTGAATCGTAACAGCTGGAATATAATTTTTATCTAAAAACACTATTGGAATATAGTCCCTGTTCTCACTTGTTGTAATTGGTATTCCTATGTAATTTTCTGGGTTTTTCAAATCCCTAAACTGGCTTGATCTATTGGCTAATTTTTGAGTTCCCTTGTCCTTAGCTCTCAATCTAGCTTCTTTAACCTTTGCAATTCTATCCAAAATTTCAGGAACTTTTTTCAACTCTGTAGGAGAAACACCAACAAGCCAAAAACAGTATCTTTTTTTATTATAGAGCAACTCAATAGCTCCAGTTAATTCCTTTATCCATTCTTTATACTCTGGATATTTTGCTTCAAACTCTTTCTTTTCCTCTTCAGAAATTATCAAGTGACCGCTATCTAAAGCTATATTACCAAAGTTCATTCTTGGCACATCGCAGATTGGCTTGCTTCTTTTTTTGATAACCACATTATCCCCCTCTACCAAATATGGGTTGATATTTTTGACTGTTTTGGCATGTGGCTGACCCTTGATATCTGGATATTCGTAGAGAGTTTTTGTCTTTATCCTCTCAGGTTTTGCAAAGCCAATTATAATTACAGTTACATGTGCCTTGCCCCTAGCCTCGCTACTCCAACTGAAACTTTTGTGGGCAAACTTGATCTCCACTCCAAACTTGCCAAACATCTCACCCCACAATATCCCCACCTGCTCGCCCTGCACGATAGAATTGGTAGATACCAGTGCAGCTTCAATCTTGGGGTTCTTACTCATCAGTTCGGCAGATTTGATATACCATGCCGTTACATAGTCCAAATTGCCAGCACCTTTTACCCCTGCAAATATCTGCTTCATCTCCAGCCTTTGCTCGGCAGATTGGTATTTTGACCCCACAAACGGAGGGTTACCTATAATATATATCTGCTCATCAACTGGCAAGATAGACTCCCAATCTATCTGTAGCGAATTGCCGTGTGTTATGGCTGCGTGTTTCTTCAGTGGGATTCTGGCGAAGTATTGACCCAGTTTTTTGGAGGCTTCTATGTTGGCGATGTGATCCATCAACCACAGGGCGGTTTCGGCGATTCTGGCAGGGAACTCCTCAATCTCAATTCCATAAAATTGATCTACATCTACCTTTAGCAGGTCATCTATCGTGAATAGTTGCTCTCCGTCTTTGTAGATAATGCTGAGAACCTCCAGCTCCAGTTTGCGGATTTCACGGTATGTTATCACAAGGAAATTACCACAACCACAGGCAGGGTCAAAGAATTTGAGATTTCCTAGCTTTTGGTGAAACTCCAACAGTTTGTTTTTGTTCTTTTTGATTTTGCCAAACTCCGCCCACAGATCATCTAGGAAAAGTGGCTCAATAGTTTTCAGAATTGTTTGCTCTTCTGTATAATGCGCCCCAAAGTTTCGGCGTTTTTCCCCGTCCATTACATACTGAAAGAGAGAACCAAAAACAGCTGGGGATATACCAGACCAGTCAAAATAACAGGCATCCAACAGTGTCGCCCTCATCTTGGAATCAAAACTGGGGATTGCAATTGGCTCGGCAAACAACCCACCGTTGATATAGCCAAACCTTGCCATATCCTCATCCAAATTTGCAAATCTATTCTCATCTGAAGTATTCAGAACCTGAAAAAGCTGTGTAATCTGCCCACCCAAATCACTGCCGTCCTCGCTCGTTCTGTTCAGGATATAGTCTGTGAAGATTGACTTTTCGAAAATACCAGTATCCTCTGCAAAGAGAATGAACAAAGTCCTAGTCAAAAAAACCTCCAGCTGATGCCCTTGGTAACCGTTGTCAAACAACGAATCGTGCAGTTTGCCCATCAGTTCTGCCGCCTCAATGTTGGCTTTGTCCTCTTCTCTGTAGGTTGTCTTTTTGTACCCAGAGAGAAAGTCAAAAAGGTCTAGATGATTGGCAAGGTCTTCGGTGGCAAACTCTATGGTGTTGTCTAGATTGTCCAAATCTGTGAATCTGAACTTTTCAAAATCCGAAACGATTATATACCTTGGCAATTCCTTGTCCTTTATCCCCTCAAAATAATCTGTAGCCTGCTGATAGGCAGAGTCAAGATCTTTGCCTTTTGATTTGTGCTCGCAGAGTAGCAGCCCCTTCCAGAAAACATCGATAAAACCAGTCTTTTTGTTTCCGAATCGCTTTGCCTGCTGTTCAAACACAACAACCCTCTTGCGGTCTATCCCAAAAATGTTAAAAAACTCATTCCAAAAGGTGTCTTTTTCCGCCCTTTCTTTGGATTGGTCTTTCCAATACTTTGCAAACTCAAAGGCTCTAGATTTTATTTCGTTTAGGGATAATGGCATAAGCAATAATACAACAAACCATCATACAGATAATGTGAATTGTCAAATATATAAACTCTTGACAAAAGTCAAATAGATTGTTATAATTATTCCAACTTGGACATTAGTCCCGACTCCCCTTCTGGGGAGGTAATTTTTTGCCTTGAATAAATCTAACAAAACCATCCACTACAGTATCAAACTCAATGACAGGGACTCTTTCAATTTTATTATAAAGCCTCTTTGCATCAATCATCCTAACCTGCGCAATAATATATCTCCCCTCTGTTTTCTGTACTGT
>JAOZKL010000023.1 GCA_029935375.1 Patescibacteria group bacterium
CTGTTATTATTAATACCTATTGCCACAGTTTTTGCATCCAGTCCTAGATTACAAAAAAAATTCCTTGGATATTCTATTCATTTAGAATCCAGCCAACAAGTTCTTGGTGCTAAAGATCGCTCCCCATTTAATTCTGATGAACAAGAGGATGAATACAATGAATGGATGTTGGAATATAATGAAAAAATACTAGATGCAAATGAAGATAGCGATGTAGATGGACTTACTAACATAGAAGAGTTTTACTTAAAGACAAATCCAATAAGCGCATACACATGTGACGAAAATATGGAGACAACGGACTCACAGAACTTAGCTTCTTTAATAAATCCAAAAACTTGTGAAAAAATAGATTTTAACAACGAACTAGAAGTCGAAATGTTTAATAAAATTATGAGCATGCCAAATGTTCAAGAAAAATTCTTAGAAAGTTTTGAACAAGATGACGACAATGAGGCAAGCAATTCTACAAAATCTTTAACAGACCTGTTTGGAGTTGATGACATTGGAGATGTTGCAAGTTATAATATAGGAGATGTAAATACCGACTTAGAGGTAGCAAAAACAAAACAGGATTATCTAATCAAAATTCAAAAAATTGACAACTATATCGCGAAATATAGATCTTATGATCCTTTTGACAGAAATTACGACACCCCAGTAAGCCCCGCTGTGTACCTTGATGTGTCAATAAGATACAACACGCCTCTAAAATATGTAATGGCAATTGGAAGACTAGAAAGCAGATATGGAACAGATAGATTTACAATGGATGGAAACCCTACCCGAATTCATCAACATAGAAATATATACTCTATGGGACTAGATGATGCAGGAAATAACTGGACATTCAACGACTGGGAAAGTAGCGTGGAAAGCTTTGGAAAATGGTATACAAAATTTGAAGACAGAGGAGTCCCTAACTGTACAAAATGGAGGATATACAATCCAAATGGAGATTACTGTGCAAAAGTAGAAAAGCTTGCAAATGAGATAGATCAATATCTAAATGAATAGAGTTTGGATTTTTCCAAAAAAAATTAATCAAAGAAGTGCTGAATTATACAGTGCTTTTTTTATAATTAAAATACACACATAAAGTGTTGCTGTTTAAACCCCTCTCCTTATAAACTAGCAATACAAAGCGTTATATTTACGCCTCTTACAACACAATAACAATAACTAGAGGAATATAAAAGAATGTCGACACAGTGTTTCTAATTTTTTAATCAGATTGCACTGCCATGCACTTCAATAGCATCAATAATTTAATATCAACTATATAGCTGTAAACAGAGGCTGATGACATCTTAGAAGACTGTTCTTTATTCGCACTACTCAATAATAATGACTTTTACTAAGAATAGAAGCCTTGCTATATTTGCCAAGACCATGGCTCTTCCTAAGAGAATATTATTATAAAATATAATAACCAATCCATTGCCAAAGCTTTAATACCTTACACACGTTCTAAAATACACTTAATTACTCTACCAATACTGGAGTGCCAACTGGAGCCCAATAATATAACTGCCTAACTCTAGAGTGAGGTGTGTTTATACAACCGTGACTTCCATTCCATCTATAATCAACCCCTCCAAAACTAGATCTCCAACAATCTATAGAGTTACAAGAGTCATGAATACCATATCCTGAGTAAAACGGCATCCAATAATCTACCCAAAGACAATATCCAGGGCCGCATAGATATCTACCTGGAGTTTTTTGATAGATACTAAACACGCCACGAACTGTAGGAGTGCTTAGTTTCCCACTAGTAATATATGTTGAAAGATACAAATCAGTTCCACTATATGCTTCTAACTTCTGAGAATAAAGGTTAATATAAATCCACTTACCTCCCCCTAGATTGCCAATTTTTTCTCTACGACGATTAATCTCTGCTAATCTTTTGCGCTCCGCCTCCTCCCTAGCTATTCGATCCGCTTCTTCTTTTTGCCAAACTCTTTGTTTCGCACTCTCTATGCTTTTAAACATCTTTCCAATATCTGAATCTATGAATTCTTTTAATTCTGAGTAATTCATGTTCAAAAAATATTCATCAATAAAAATAGCTTTGCTTCGTGCTATATATTCATCAGATAAATCAACGTACTTGCCAAAACCTTTCCTTGCTTCAAAGAATTTCTTCATGTCTGCAACCTCTTCTTGCAAATCAATCATAGAGTCTAGCAATTCCTTCTTTTTTGCATTATCTATATCTGATTCTAACATGTTTTGATTGAGAGATGTGTCTGAAATAATATCTTTTACTTCACCCAAGTTTGGATAATCAACCAAAAGGCTAATTTGAGTATCGTCAACAAATGTTGCATAACTACCCTTATCTTCTATATCAAGATCCTCTGATTCTTTTAGTGTAGATGTAATTTTGTCCAATCTTGTGTATAGTCTATTTTCATATTTTATAAAGTCATCTTGATATCGATTCTCAGTATCTACTGATATATTATCTACCAAAATGTTAATATCATCAATAATGTCAAAGCTAGACCACGGTTTTATATTATCAGAAGCTGTATCCAACCTATGCTCATCATACTGCAGCCCTGATAGTCCCATTGTTTTATAATCTGATAATTGATCAGACGCTTGTGCAATATTTTGTGTAGCCACAGCATATGAAAATAGCTGAAAAACCAACAAAAAAGTAACAATGCCATAAATACCAAGGAAAATACCACGAAACAAACCGGTCGTAGCAGAGCGAGCTATAGCTAAGGCACGAACCTTTTGATTCTTTTTTATTTTATGATATTTCATATAATTTACATAACATTACCACCTTCTTTATATATTATCCTTTACTTTTTACGAATTGGCAAAGAATTTTAAAAAGGCAGTTTCATACCTACAAAAATTAGATTTGAATATTTAACAAGAAACTGCTGTTTTACAAAAAACAAAACATCTAACAACGAAAGGTTAAACAGTCTTTATTGATTTGCCTCTAACGATATCATCAATACGTTTTTGAAAAACTCTCTCTGAGAACTGGGTACTTGTCTCTTTTATTGTTTTAGAGTCAAAAGAACCTTCTATTTCTTCAAACCTCTGTATAGCAGCAACCAAACTAGATGTAGATTGTTTATCGAAAAACACCCCATTTTCACCATCTCTTATGTATTCCAAAGCTCCTCCAGATTTGTATGCGATTACAGGAGTTCCAGATGCAAGAACTTCTACTGGAGCTATGCCAAAATCTTCTTCACCTGGAAATAAAAATGCCCTACACTTTGATAAGTTTATATGGTATTGCTCATCACTAATCCTGCCTAAGAAAGTAACCTGATCTTTGTTTGATGGGTTTTCAGACTCGTAATCTTTTACTATTTTTAATAAATAGTCTTTCTCCCATTGATTGCTTGATAACCCGCTTATCTTTAATTTTTTACCAGATTTCATACAAGCGTGTATTGCCAAATCTATGCGTTTGTGACTACTTATCCTGCCATGACAATAGTAAAAAGACTCATTATTAGAACCTCTATCAATATTTAAAAAGTTATCAAGCTCTATTGGAGGATAAACAACGATACTGTCTGTTTTATAAACCTTTTTTATAATACCTTTTATAAATTTAGAGTTGGAAAGCCATAAAGTGCCTTTTTCATTCAAACGACTAACAGCTGAAAGATCTAATTTTTTTAGCCAAAACTTAAAAAATGGCAAGAGAATTTTAAAATACCCGGGCAATCTAGTATGATCTGTTTCTGTTTTCATCCCATGAAGAAATCTGGTAGGAGAATGACAATAGTGTACAACCCTACTATTGTTTTTGAAATTCGCATTTTTGGCACAGTACACAGATGAAATAAGGACTGCATCATAACCACTCACTTTTACAGTTTTCATCGCCAGTGGATATAACCAAAATAATTTTTTGAACCAATTTTTTGCCCTCACTCCATTATTCAAAAAATACCTAAGAAAGCTTGTTTTTATCCTACCTTCTTCCTGAGCACTTAGAAAGTACGGAGACTCTTTAAATTGATCTGGAACAAAAAATGCAGTATATATTACGGCATCTGGATACATTTGTAGCCATTTTTCAACAACCTTCTCACCTCCTCCAAATTGGTGTAAATAATCATGAACAATAGCAACTTTCATAAACTTATAACTGCAACATTTAATAAGAATTGTCAACAGCAAACCTACTGCAACCCAATCAAGCGCAAAATATCATGTGCAAAATCATCTTTTCCTGTCTCTGAATTGTATGGTAATTTTTGTGTTAATTGGTTTACTAGTCCTGACAATTCTCTATTTTGTTCCTCTATATAAAAGTAATAAAAAATATCTTTTCCAGCGCCACTTCTACGAATGGCTATTTCTACAGTATCAAACAAATCAACAAGAGCCCAGGAATCACACTCTTCTAGTTTTATTTTTCTTCCATCTATATTTATAAAACCACTATCATCAATTACAATTTTGATTCGTTTAGGGGGGATTATGTTAACAGCGAGAAATCCAGTCAGTGCAAATGCAGTTGTTAGAGTTGCTAATAAATTATGATATAATAAATAGATGAGCCCAGAAACCAAGAAAGAAACCAAGAAAGAAACTAAGATCCTTATCTTACCACCTCTTGTTTTTAATAAATTCTTGTATTTGTCTCTTGCTTCTATTTGGAACATTTTGGCTGTTTAATCGTTAAAACAGATTACATAACTTTTTTATTTTATGCAAGAGTTCAAACTTCTTTGACTAAAACTATTTTTTATATCTCACTATCATTTAATGACCCCAGAAATTACAAAAAAATTAAATCAGATTAATCAAGATTTTTATAAAATAACAGAAAAAGATTTTGACAATTCCAGAAATCATCACTGGCCAGGGTGGGATGAACTTTTAAAATTTCTACCAAAATCTAATTTTAATATACTGGATATTGGGTGTGGAAATGGAAGATTTGGATTGTTTGTAAAAGAAAAATTCAAAAATACTCAATACGTTGGAATAGATTCTAATGATTTCCTGTTAAAAAAAGCTTCTGAATCTATAATAGATGGGAAATTCTACAATAGGGATATAGTTGCAGATAAATGGGATTTTAGTAATAACCAATTTGATGTAATAACAATCTTTGGAGTTATGCATCACATACCAGGATATGACAACAGAGCAAGCTTACTAACGAAAGCAAGGCAAAAAATGAAAACAGGGGGAATATTAGTTATCACAGTATGGGAGTTTATAAAAACAAAAAGACTAAAAACAAAAAAGGTAATAGATCCAGAGACAATAACTGGTAAAAAAATATTTGAAGATTTAGAAATTACTAAAGAACAGCTAGATGAAAATGACTATATACTAGATTGGCAAAAAGGAGATGTGGCATACAGATATGGACATATTTATACAAAGGATGAAATTATAGAACTCTCTGACAAAACAGGTTTTAGCTTAATCGCACAATACAGCAATGATGGTAAAGAATTGAATGTAAACACATATTACATATTAAAAGCAGTCTAAATTTGACAAAATAAAACAAATCTATAAACATACAAATATGTCTAATCCAAACTCAAAATATTACAAAATGTTCAAGGCCTATGATACACGTGGCACACTTCCAGATCTTGATGAAAACGTTTTTTACTGGGCTGGATATTCACTAGTTAAAGATATTTTAGAACCAGAAGGACTGTCTACAGAGGTTTATCTTGTCAGAGATGGTAGAGACAGTAGCTTAGATTTTACCAAAGCGATGTACCATGGTATAAAAGACGCCGGTGGAGCGCCAATAGCCCTTGGATTAGGTAGTAGCGATTTACTATACGCATCTTGTTTGCATTATGACAGGCCGGGTGTTATGATAACAGCTAGTCACAATCCAAAAGAATATAATGGGTTTAAAATCGTAAAAGATACCCCAGAGATGATCGGACTAGACTCTGGATTGGATAAAATTAGAGATACTGTAATTACAAAAATTGAGGCTGGGAAAACTATCAAAATACAAAATCTTGCTGATGTAGAAGAAGATGAAATAAAAAGTAAAGAGGTGTTAAACTTTATACTATCAAAATTTAGAGAATTTGGAGATGTAGAAACCGTAGACAACGAACTAGATAAACAAGGCAAAAAATTGAAAATTGCAATAGATGCTGGTAATGGAGCTGGTGGAGCATTACTTCCTCATATCACAAACTTGTATAAAAATATAGAGTTTATACCAATGTACTGGGAGATAGACGGGAACTTCCCTAACCATGAAGCCGACCCAACTGTTGCAGAGAACTTAATAGATCTTATTGCAAAAGTAAAAACAGAAGGACTGGATATGGGAGTTGGGCTGGATGGAGATGCGGACAGAAGTGTAATAGTAGATGAAAACGGGAAAGCCTTGCAAGGAGATTTTTTGGTTGGAGAGATCGGAAAGTACATGATCAAATATGCAAAACAAAATCCAGAGGCTGGGCTAAATCCTGTTGTTGTATACCCAGAACCAAACAGTAGAGCAATATCTGATGCGATTTTGGATGTGAATGGGATCCCATGTCCAACCAAACAAGGACATACATTTATAAAACGAGAAATGAATAAATACAAAGCTGTTTATGGAGGTGAAAATAGCGGACACCATTATTATGGTGGATTTGGATCTATGGATTCTGGTATATTGAATATGGTTGTAGTTATCAAAATCGCAGTGTTAGAAAATATATTACCGTCAGAAATCACATCAAAATGGCAAAAGAGATATTTATTACAAGATCCCGTGAAGTATGAACTAGTTGATGGATTGACAATGGAATCTGTTATAGAGAGACTCAAAAACCACTACAAAGATGCTGTATTCAGCCAATTGGATGGAATAAGTGTTAGATACACAGATTGGAAAATCAACATACGAGCATCGAACACAGAGCCAGTGCTAAAACTAACAGCAGAGGTAAGAGATAATGATAATTTGGAACAATTCTTGAAAGAAAAGTTGGATGAGGTGACGAAAATCGCCGGACTAGTATAAATGATTGAATAATAAAATACCCCCGACCATTAAATTTGGCTGGGGGCGATACTATGTAGTAACTATTATTCTGTAGTTATTACAGGACAATCCACTTCTTTAGATTTGATAATGTTTTCATACCATGAAAAAAATGGAACTCTCCAAGTCAATCTACTCGTTTGAAAGATATAACACTTGTCTTTTAAGATTTTTCAGTAGTCATCACTAGAATCAAACCTAAGATGAAATGTTGAGTCAATAACTTTGTAAGTTCAATCATCTGTGTAGATGAGATATTTAGCTCACTGTCAGTCCTTGTTTACAACTCTTTCCTTGTCTGTAACATACAGGACACCTTCTGTTTCAAGTGTTCGTCATGTAAAAAATGAAACAATCCAAAATATAAAAAGTAAAACTACAATTCAAAAAAAGAACTTAATTCAGTTTTTTATCGACATCAGTATAGATTATTAAAATATAAAAAGCTCATACAATATAACACACAACCTGCTCCTAGTCAACCCACTTTTGAGCCATCTCTAAAACATCAAGCACTTTTTGGCTATCTTTACCATCTGCAATAATACGAACCGTATCTGCCTCAGTCTTTGACGCCCTAACCCACAACCAATGACTATTATCAAATAAAATTTTCATACCTCCGGTTTCATCTCCAGTAGTTTTGATTATCAGACTATTACATTTAGCATATTCCACAAACTTTGACCGAAGATCAGATACAGATACTCCAGTAAATTTTTTCGCAATAGTTTCGTACTGAGGCAGTTCTGACAATAGCTGGTTGAGAGTTTTTTTGGACTGACTTATTAATTTTGCTACCACCAAAAATGATAATATACCATCTCTACACTTGCCAGGATTGATAATACCTCCTCCACTAGAGCCTTCAGCTCCAAATTTGGCACCCAAGCCTTCCATCTTTTCAACGACATTTGCTTCTCCAACCTCAACCTCTTGTATATCAATATTGTATTGATGCGCAATATCAGAAACTAATCCAGAAGTAGCATCATTTGTAACGACAGTTTTTTCGCCACTATTTGGCAGTAATGATTGGAACATTAGACCAACAACTTTCTGACCAGATAAAACATCTCCTGTTCTATCGACCATTTCAACTCTATCTGCATCACAATCAAAACAAGCTGCAAATTGGGTATTATCATCAAAATCATCTACAACTGAATATATAGTATCTTGCCTTGGCTCAACTTTACGCCAGAATTGACCAAGATTCACTCCTTTAGTAATATAGCTCAATCCAAAAGCATCACAAACAACATCCACACAAGTGGCAGCTGCCCCACCATTTGGATCTAACAAAACAGACATTCCAGAAAAATCAACTTCTCCAACAATATCTTTTAAAAACTTAATATACCTCAAAATTATATCATTGTGTCGATTTTCAACCACTTGCTCATAATCTGATCTCTCTCTTGTATTAACAAGCTTGTTATGAATATTGTAAATGATTTTGTTCATATCCCTGGCATACATAACACCCCCAGAGCCACTAAGAAATTTAAAACCATTAAACTCAGGCTCATTATGACTCGCTGTTATAATAACACCGCCCTTAGCACCATATTCACGAACAGCAAGCTCTACCACAGGAGTTGGTACAATACCAACATCAATAATCTTCACCCCATAGACCTCTGCCCATACAGCTGTAATAATATTAGAAATTTTGAGACCTGAAACTCTACTATCCCTACCAATTATGAGAGTGTCTCCACTAACAAGCTTATAATTCTTAATCATGAAATTGATATAAGAATGTGCATAATTCAGAACGACTTCAGCATCAAGAGATTTTCCCCAAATACCACGAACACCAGATAAAGACTCCACAAGTTTTGACATAGAAATATAATATTATATAATAAAACTATACAGCATCAACATCTGCAAACTTTGCATTCTCCTCGATAAATTTACGACGAGGTGCAACATCAGCACCCATAAGCTCTTTGAATACAATATCAGCTCGCTCAGCCTCTCCAATTGTAACCTGATACAACAAACGAGTATCGGGGTTCATAGTAGTATCCCAAAGTTGCTCTGGATTCATTTCACCCAAACCTTTATATCTCTGAATTCCAAATTTTATTTCTTTGTCGGTGTTGTTAGCAGCATTTAAACTGGCCAACAACCTTACCTTTTCATCATCAGTGTACACATACTGAAATTTCTTCTTTCCCCATGAAATCTTATACAATGGAGGCCTAGCCATATATACATAACCATCTTCTATCAACTCTCCCATATAACGGTATAAAAATGTTAACAATAGCGTGGTAATATGAGCACCATCTACATCAGCATCTGTCATGATTATAATCTTATGATAACGTAGTTTTTCTATATCAAACTTCTCACCAATGCTAGTACCAAATGCAATTATCATGTTTTTAATCCCTTCATAATTCAAAATTCTATCAAGAGTAGCTCTTTCAGTGTTTAACACTTTTCCACGAAGAGGTAATATAGCCTGACTATATCTATCACGACCTTGTTTGGCAGAACCTCCAGCAGAATCTCCCTCTACAATGAATATTTCACTTTCTTCTGGATTCTTACTACCACAATCCGCCAATTTACCAGGAAGAGACATACTCTCCAAAACTCCTTTTCTCATTACTTTTTCTCTAGCCGCTCTAGCAGCAATCCTAGCTCTCATCGCTAACTGAGCTTTTTCTACTACAATTTGGGCAACTTTTGGATTTTCTTCTATAAAAGTACCAAGCTTATCTGAGATTATAAGATCTACACTTTTGCGAGCAATTGTAGAACCAAGTTTGACCTTAGACTGAGATGTAAATTGTGGATCTACCATCCTAATAGAGAGAACAACACGAAGACCTTCCCGTAAATCATCGCTTTTAAACTTACCATCGTCTTTTATATATTTTTTGTCAATTGCGTGCTTATTGAATAGTTTTGTAAGAGAGGACTTAAACCCTGTTACATGCATTCCACCCTCTGGATTTGCAACTCCATTGGTAAAAGCAAATAATTTCTCACTAACTTTTGTAGTGTAAACAAGAGCCATTTCTAAATGAAAGTTATCAAGTTCTCCCTGAATATGTACAACAGGGGTAATATCATCTTCACCATCAGTTATATCTTCCAAATATGTAACAATTCCTTCTGGAAAACAATAACTTACATCCGTTCCATCACATTGATCTACAAAATGCATTGAAAGACCTTTGTTCAGATACGCAGTCTGTTTTATTCCAATTTCAATCTCTCTGGTATTAAACTTATCTAATTCAAAAATAGTCTTGTCTGGAAGAAATGTTATTATTGTACCACGACCCTGCTCTTGCCAAACAGCATCAGAAGCAATTTCTGGAAACTTTGCAATAAATTCAGCATCTGAAAACTTCTGCATCTCCTTAACTACCTTACCTTTGGAAAATTCCATAAAATGAATATTACCATCACGTAATACCCAAACTCTCATATATTCTGACAAAGCATTTACAACAGAAGCTCCTACACCATGCAATCCACCAGAAAACTCGTAACTCTTCTGATCAAACTTACCTCCAGCGTGAAGAACCGTCAAAATAGTTTCTAGAGCAGGTCTTCCAGTCTTAGAATGAATATCAGTAGGTATCCCACGACCATTATCTGCAACCAGTATTGAATTGTCTTTTCTGACTTTTACAAGTATTGTATCTGCAAAATCCCCCATGTGCTCGTCTACTGAGTTATCAAGAATTTCACCCAAACATCGATGCAAGCCCTCTTTGCCAGTATTTCCAATGTACATACCAGGTCGTTTTCGCACAGCTTCTAACCCTTCCAGTACCGTAATATTATCTGCTCCATAATTTTGTTCTGTCATAATCAATAAACATAACAAACAATAGAAAAACCTTTTTGTCAAGCAGAAAACAGAGTTTAGCGACACTTCGTATAACAGAAAAAATAAAAACCTCCCAAAATAAAAATTAGGAGGCTTTGTAACTATTCTTCTTCTGAAGACTGGTTTACATTACTTGAAATGGGTTCAAGACTAATATGTTCCAGCTGTCGTTTGTAAAAGGTTGTTTTTTTGAAAATAAACCCTTTTTTACGACTAAATAAATTTTCGCGAAAGTCTTTATCTGTAATTTTATATGAGTTAGATTCTATAGAGGAAGATGGAAGTTCAATTTTGTGACTTTTTCATCTCTTAACAGACAAACGAAGTTCCAAATCACCATCAAAATCTTCTCATTGAATAATAACTTCAAAATAGTCTCAGTCAGATGTCCAGCGCACCAAAACAACTTTTT
>JAOZKL010000024.1 GCA_029935375.1 Patescibacteria group bacterium
TAAAATAGTCTCTGTCAGATGTCCAGCGCACCAAAACAACTTTTTCAACCTTTAGAGATGTAAGTGTAAGAACCTCCAACTTCATAAAATTAACAATTTTAGATCTAGACAAAGAGTCATCTGGATTATCAAAAAAGGATGATAAAAGCTTTTGATACTCGTTTGTATCCGTCTGATGTTGCTGATGCTCTGTAATCTCAGTAGGTTTTTTACTTCAAAATAAACCGAATAAACTCATCTTATACAAATTAAAATATAAAAATAAAAGACAATTACTAACATACAACAAAAAAAGTGTTTTGTCAAAAGTGTTTGGAGCTTTGTTGAAAATTAGCAACCTAACTATATAGTTGACAACTTTTTAATTTTATTTTATAATGTTCTCACTTTATATTTAAAATAATAACGAACAGATATGAACTTTGAAAAATTTACTCAACAGGCATTAGCGGCAATACAGGAAGCTCAAGATCTAGCTATCGAAAATAGAAATTCCAGTATAGAAGCCTCTCACCTGCTCTATTCTCTATTGATAGCAGAAAATAGCATAGCGTCAAGAATTATAGAACTTGCAGGAGGAGATCCAAATGAAATAAAAATACAAATAAAAAAAGATATCAAAAAATTGCCAACGACTGGAGAAGGAACGCCAGCTGGTGAGAGAATGAGTAAAGATATGCAAGACGTTATTTCTTCAAAAGCTGAAAAATTGACTAAAGAAATAGGAGATCAGTTTATAGGAGTTGATACATTATTTGTCAGTTTAATAAAAGTATACTATAATAAAGATATATTTCCTCAAATAGAAAAAATTACAAAAGCTATGACAGAACAACGTGGAAACAAAAACATAAACTCCAAAAGTGGAGATGAGAATTTTGAAGCTCTCAAAAAATTTGGAACAGATCTAACAGAAATGGCGAAGGAAGGTAAAATTGATCCAATAATTGGTCGAGATGAAGAGATACGAAGAACTATACAAATACTACTGAGAAGGACAAAAAACAATCCGGTTCTTATTGGAGAGCCAGGGGTTGGGAAAACAGCGATCGCAGAAGGATTAGCTCAAAGGATAATCAAAGGAGATGTTCCAGATGGGTTAAAAATGAAAAAAGTTATTACACTAGAAATAAGCTCTCTACTTGCAGGTGCAAAATTTCGTGGAGAATTTGAAGAAAGGTTAAAATCTGTTATAAAAGAGGTTACAGATTCTGCGGGTCAAATTATCTTATTCATCGATGAAATACATACAATTGTTGGAGCTGGTAAAACTGAAGGATCTCCTGATGCAGGAAATATGTTAAAACCTGCTTTAGCTCGTGGTGAATTACATTTAATTGGAGCAACTACACTGAAAGAATACAGAGAAATAGAAAAAGATGCAGCATTAGAGCGTCGTTTTCAACCAGTGTATATAAATGAACCTAGCCTGGATGATACTGTAACAATATTGCGAGGTATTAAAGAAAAATATGAAGTTCATCATGGAGTGAGAATTAGCGACCCTGCTCTGCTTGCTGCTGCCAACTTATCTCACAGATATATCCCTGATAGACAACTACCAGACAAAGCCATCGACTTAATCGATGAGGCTGCATCGCGATTAAGAATGCAATTAGAGTCTAGCCCTGAGGAAATATACATATTAGAGCGAAAAAAATTACAACTTGAAATAGAACAACAAGCATTAAAAAAAGATAAAGATGAGATATCAAAATCAAGAAAATTAGAAATTGATGGGAAATTAAAAACTATAACTGATCAATTATTAGAATTAAAATCAGAATGGGATATAGAAAAGGCAAAACTAAAAACACTGCGCAATCTACAAACTGAGCTTGACGAAACCAAGGGCAAGATAGACAAAGCTGAAAGGGAATATGATCTGAGCAAAGCAGCAGAGTTAAAATATGGAAAGTTTCCACAGATTGAAGAGGCGTTAAGAAAAACTCAAGAAGAATTAAAAAATGCAAAATTCGCAAAAATGGAGATTGGAGAAGATAATATTGCAGAAATTGTCTCTAAGTGGACTGGAATACCAGTGGATAAATTATTACAGGGAGAAATGGACAAGTTGCTTAAACTAGAAAATGAACTACACAAAGGAGTTGTAGGACAAGACAAAGCCATAACAGTAGTTGCCAACGCAATCAGAAGAAGTCGTAGCGGGTTAAAAGATCCAGACAGACCTATAGGAAGCTTCTTATTTCTTGGCCCTACTGGAGTTGGTAAAACAGAACTTGCAAAAACTCTTGCAAAATTTGTATTTGACACCGGAGACAACATGATCAGAATCGATATGAGTGAATTTATGGAAAAACACTCTGTCGCTCGTCTAGTTGGAGCTCCTCCAGGATATGTAGGATATGATGAAGGAGGGCAATTAACAGAAGCTGTTCGTCGTCGTCCATATAGTGTAATATTACTAGATGAAATTGAAAAAGCTCACAAAGATGTATTTAATATATTATTACAAGTATTAGACGATGGAAGACTAACTGATGGACAAGGCAAAACTGTTAACTTCAGAAACACTATAATTATAATGACCAGCAATCTTGGATCTGATATTATATTACAAAATCAAGAAAGTAGCAGTAGTGAAGAAGAGATAAGAACAAAAATTAATCAATTGTTAAAAACAAGCTTCCGCCCAGAGTTCATAAACCGTCTTGACGAAACAATAGTGTTTCACTCACTCACAAACGAACAATTAACAGAGATTGTAAATATACAGTTAAAGGGACTGGAATCGAAACTTGCAGAAAAAAGAATGAAACTGGACATTGATGTAGATGTAAAAACTCATTTAGTTAAAACTGGTTATGACCCGCTTTTTGGCGCAAGACCTCTTAAACGAGCCATAATAAATGAAATTGAAAACCCACTCGCCAACCAATTGTTATCAAATAAATTCAAATCTGGAGATACTATAAAAATTAGCATTGTAAATGATAAGATAGTTTTTACCAAATAGTTATTGAATCACAATTTTTATATTTTACATCACAATAAAGAACAATCCGCAATCTAAAAACAGTTGACAAAAAAAGAAAAAGTGGTAAATATACTCACATCATTAATTATGAACAATAGAATGAAGCTTGGAGTAAACAAAAATGAGAGGGAGTTGATCACAACCATATCAATGTATTTGTTAAAAAACGAATCTCTTAGAAGCCAGTTTTGGAATATAAAATCAGTTTTTTATGATCACCACAAACAAGAGGTTCGAATTGGCATATCTACAATTAATGGCAAATTAGGAACAACCCTACAGAAACTTAGAAAAACCTGTAAAGGATTGGCAGATTTTTTATACGAACACGGCCAAACTTTTAAACATGCTCATATCATATTCTTTGTGGATAAAGATGATGAGAAAATAAACAAAGTTTATAATATTTTAGAAAAAATAGAAGCAAAATAATCAAATTATATGTCTGGACTATACTCAACATTTGTAAAAGAACCTTTATTCAACTTAATTCAACTACTATACAATCTCACAGGAGATACAGGCTGGTCTATTGTATTGGTTGCTGTTATCATAAATCTAGCACTGTTTCCATTATTTGCAAAAAGCTTCATAAATGGACAAAAAACAAGATTGTTACAACCTGATCTTAAAAAAATACAAAAAAAGTATAAAGATAATCCACAGGTGATGTATGCCAAAACCAGAGAGTTTTATAAGAAACATGGTATAAAAAATGGGGCAACTTTTCTAACTCTTATTGTACAAATATTATTACTATTAGGATTATATACTATTATTAGAAATATAGTTAATGGAGATGTTGACAAATTACCAGAACTTTATAGTTGGGTTAATGGAGAACAATTTAATCACACAGCTTTTGGGTTCTTAGACATCAGAAAACTGCCTAAAGAGTATAAATATATACTACCAGTAATAACAGCTGTACTTGCTTATTTCCAAGGAATGTTTACATTCAAGTGGGGACCAAAAAAGAAAATTGATGCCATCGTAGACTCTAGAAAAGACAAGAAAAAAGAAGAGGGAATTGCAGGACAATTACAAAAAAGTATGCAATTTCAATCTCTGTATATATTGCCGATATTCTTTTTCTTCATTAATGTATCACTTGTTACAGGTGTAAATATATACTTTTTGACCAGTACTTCAATAGGAGTTATCAGACAAATTGCTTTGTCATTGTACTATTCATCACATATAGACAAACTACTAGAAGAGGTTGCAGATTCTGACCCCACAAGTAGAGACAAAAATACTAGCAATAATATCGACATGACAGCAGATCCTAGTCAAATTACAAGCAGACCAAATATAACGAAGGTAATCGATGTGAAAGCAAAGAAAAAAACAACTTCAAAAAGCAAGAGTAAGAACAAGAAAGGGAACAAGAAAGGAATGAAGAAAAAGAAATAATGCCATCAAAGCTTAGCTTAGATCTTCCAATAATAGGATTATCTCCAATGGCAGGTATTACTGATTTTGCATTTAGAAAATTATGTAAAGAATTTGGAGCGAATTATTTGGCATCAGAGTTTATATCTGCAACTGCTTTATTTTATAATCCAGATACAGAAAAACACCTAAGCCTAGCAAGATTCACAAACGAACAAAAACCATATGTAATACAATTGTTTGGCAATGAACCTGAACATTTTATCGAAGCTGTCAAAATAGTAACAGGACAAAAAGCACTGCCAAACGGGGAAAGAATGAAAAAACCTAGTGGAATTGATATCAACTTTGGATGCCCTGCCAAAAAAGTTATCAAGAACAAATCAGGGTGCGCCCTATATGAAGATCCAAAAACAGCAAGAGAAATAGTCAAAGCAGTGCTAAACACAACTGACGTGGCTGTGAGCTTTAAGACACGAATAGGATACAAAGGTATCAGCGCTCTTGAGTTCCTAAAAAACTTTCAAGACTTACCATACCATCACATCACAATGCATGCTAGAACATTTGAACAAGGACACAAAGGAAAAACAAACAACGAACTGTGCAAGGAAGTGTTTGACATGGTCAAATCAAAATTTGATAGAAAAGCAATATTCAACGGAGGGGTTAAAAATATCGAAACCTACAACAAAGCAATGATTGAAACTGGAGCTGATGGAGTCTTAATAGGGCAGGCAGCCCTTGGAAATCCATGGATATTCAAAAGCCTTAAAGAAGGCAAAGACTATAAACCAAGCATTGAAGAAATCAAAAACACTGTAATCAAACATGCTAAATACACACTACAAGACAAGGAAAATCATGGATTAGTAGAATTTCGCAAGCATTTACTATGGTATTTTAGAGATTTCCCAAATGCAAAGAATATGAGAAAAGAATTAATGGAAACAAACACACTAAAGGAGATTGAAGCTGTTCTCAAAAATGCGGTATAATTAACTGTAAGCTTTTCGTATTTTTATATTATCAAGCTCTTTGCTCATAATATCTTTTATCTTATCAAGATCCATAGTCTGACCTTTTGTTCTACTTGGTAAAGTTGGATCTAAAGTTGTGTCTTCACGGTATTGTTGTAAATAATAGTTTTTTGCACCGGCTATCCACTCTGAAATATCTTCAAAATCTTTATATTCGTGAATTGTAGGAACAACAGTAGTTCTAAACTCATAATCAACTCCTGAATTCATGATAATATCAACACTCTCAGTAATTTTCTTGATTGGATATTTAACCCCTGCAGCTATGTAATATTTGTTCTTAGAATGTTTTATATCCATAGCGATATAATCCACTAACTTTTGATCAATAACTTTTTCAAGAATAGCTGGATTAACACCATCAGAATCCAACTTTATTAAAAACCCTTTAGCTCGGACTTTCTTTATAAAATCTATAAGTCCTGGATGGATCGAAGGCTCTCCCCCAGTTATCACAACCCCATCTATTTTCCCAACTCTTTTATCCAAAAAGTCAAAAAAGTCTGATTCTGTCATCCCACCTTCTGCCAAGATTTGTTTATCTGACTTGATAGCTCCAACCAAATGCGGATTGTGACAATAAGGACATCGCAAAGGACAACCAGAAGTAAATACGATACACGCTAATTTCCCCGGGTAATCAATTAATGTTAATCTTTGTAAACCTGCAATCATCATACACAATAATATTTATTCAAAACTTTTAATTTCATTTTTCAAAAAATGAATAAAATCATCCTTTATATCTTCTCTAGACAAGGCCTCGTTAACAGTAGCTTTCAAAAAACCTAGCTTATCTCCTGTATCATATCTAACACCTTCTAAGATTTTGCCAAATAAGTCTTTACCATCAGCAAGATAATCCATAAAAGCATTTGCAAGTCTAATCTCGCCATCTTTTCCAGGCTTTGTAGTCTCCAATGCTTTGATTATCTCAGGAGTTATAATATACTTACCAATTACACCAAAATTAGAAGGAGCCTCGTCCACAGAAGGTTTTTCTACGAACCCTGTTATTTTTTTGATAGCATTGTCACTGGATAAAATATCCGCAATTCCATATTTGCTAACATCTTTTCTTGGAACCTCTTGCAACATCACCACTGGTTTTTGAACGACATTGTAAGAATCAATCAACTGCTGAACAGCGTTTTTACCACCTTTATTTTTGACTATATCATCTCCAAAAAGAACAACGACTGGCTCATCTCCTACAAAGTTTTTGGCACATAAAATAGCATGGCCATCCCCAAGTGGTTTTGGCTGTCTTACATATGCAATGTTGGCCATCTTAGAAATCCTACGAACCATAGCAAGCTCTTCTAACTTACCCTTATCTGATAGTACCTGTTCTAATTCAAAGTTTTTATCAAAATGATCTTCTATAGCTCTCTTATCCCTACCAGTTACCATAATAATATCTGTAATACCTGCATCCACAGCCTCTTCTACAATGAGCTGTATTGCGGGTATATCAAAAATTGGTAACATTTCTTTTGGCTGCGCGCGAGTGGCCGGTAAAAATCTTGTTCCAAAACCTGCAACTGGCAAAATAGCTTTTGTAATTTTTTGTTTATTCATATTTTTTTCTTAATTCCCCTCAAAAAAAGTCTCCCCCTATGAGAGAAGACTATAAAAAAGAATTTTATTTTTGTCAAAGACCTTAAACTATTAGACTATATCATTATCACCGCCTTCTTCAAACTCTTCTTCAAGATCTTCAGATGTGTTATTATTAAACTTCTGCTCATCAAAACCAGTACCAGCTGGAATTAACTGACCAAGAATAACATTTTCTTTTAGACCTGTTAAATTATCTTTACGACCAGATAAAACAGCTTCTACAAGCACACGAGAAGTTTCTTGGAATGAAGCAGCAGAAAGGAATGATTCTGTAGACAACGAAGCTTTAGAAATACCTGCAACGATTGGTTTGAAAATTACTGGCTTCTTACCTTCATTCAAAAGCTCTATATTTCTTGCAACGACAAGCACCCTACTAACCATATCTCCTATAGTAAACTCACTCTCACCATGGTCAAGTATTTGAACTTTTCCAGTCATCTTGCGAACAATTATCTCAATATGTTTTTCATTAACATCAATACCATTAGATGCATATATTGCATGCAGCTCCTGAATAATATATTCTTCTAACATATCAATACCCAACCTATCCAATACATCCTGCAGAACTAAATGACCTTCAGCAAGTTTATCACCTTTTTTGATTTCTTGACCTTCTTTTATCAATAATTGCAATCCTGAATCTATAGAATATTCACTAATATCTATTTCATCAGCTTTAACTTTCAAGCTATCTTTTGTAATCTCTACATCTCCTGTTAAGTTACACATTATAGCCATTCCAGTTTTTTCTATCATTACAACATCTCCAGATTTGACCCTATCTCCATCTTTTGCAATTATTATGTTAGTATTGGAATCAAATGGTATTGTTTGTGTAGCCTTTCTACGCGAAATAGTAATTGTGTGACCTTCAGCAACTGATCCATCAACCTTTTCTACAACTCCAGGAAAATCAGCCATTGGTGCAACAACTTTTGGATTACGAGCTTCAAACAACTCTTCTACACGAGGCAGACCAGAAGTAATATCAGATTTTGTTAGTACACCACCAGTATGCTTGGATCTCATAGTAAGCTGAGTAGAAGGCTCTCCAAGTGATTGTGCAGCAATAACACCTACGGCAGTACCAAGTTTTACAGGTTTATGCGTAGCAAAATCAGCTCCATAACATTTCACAGAAACGCCTTTTTTAGAAATACACTTATTTACAGAGAATATTTCAACTTCCTTTATAACATCATTCTTATATTTGTTAAAAGTAACATGATCTATAAGATCACCAGCTTTTACAATAACTTTTTTACCAAGCTTCACATCTTTTACAACATAACGCCCGTATGCACGCTCCCATACTGTTTTTCCAAGTTTCTTGCTGTTGTCCTCTGTAAGGAGTTTTCCATCTTCTGTACCACAATCTTGTGTAGATACTACTAAATTCTGTGCTACATCTACCAAACGCCTAGTTAGATAACCAGAGTCAGCGGTTTTTAATGAAATATCAGCCTGTGCCTTACGGCCACCTTTTGTAGTTAAGAAGTACTCTAGAGATGTCAAACCATCAATAAATCCATGTTGAGCAGGAAGTTCCATTACCCTACCTGTTGAAGATACTGACAATCCTTTGATACCGGCCATCTGATTTAATTGAGAAATATTACCACGAGAACCAGAATTAATCATAAGACCAACATTACTAGTTGGATCAACTGCATCTTCTACCAATTTGGTGATTTTATCACCAGCTTCAATCCAAATTTTCACTACTACATTATACCTATCTTCGTTTGTCATCAAACCAACATCAAACAAACTTTGCGCTTCTGATACATCATCACGAGCTTCTTCTAATATAGAATCCTTTCCCTTTGGTTGAACCATATCAAATGTAGACAATGTTATACCAGATTGCGTTACATATTTAAACGATCTATTCTTAATGTTGTTCAATACATCTGGCATCGCCTCTGCACCAAGCTTGTGATACATTTCGTTTAGTAGTTTATTAAACCCTTTTTTATTCAATGTTTTATTTACAAAACCAGCCTCTTTCGGGAATGATCTATTAAAAATAATACGACCAGGAGTTGTTTCAATTAAACCTTCCTCACCTTTCACTCTAGTTAATATCATCTCACCTAATTCTACCAACCCATTTTCATAAGAAAGCAATGCTTCACCAGTGTTGGCAAAATATTTCATATCTTCTCGCTTATTAAGCTCTTTTGTAGGAATTGTTAGATAATAAGCACCTAATACAATTTCCTGATGACCAGCCATTATCAACTCTCCTGTAGCAGGTTTTAAAAGATTCTTTGTAGACACCATTAGATTAGCAGCTTCTTCCTGTCCTTTTATAGTAATAGGAAGATGAACAGCCATTTGATCTCCATCAAAATCGGCGTTAAAAGCTGTACAAACAAGAGGGTGTAGTTGGATAGCTTTCCCCTCTACAAGAGTGGGTTTGAATGCCATAAATGAAAGTTTATGAAGAGTCGGAGCACGATTAAGCAGGACATGCCTATCTTTAATAATATCTTCTAACAAATCATATATTAAAGGATCTTTGTTCTCGATCAACCTTCTGGCTGAGTGGACATTAAAAGCCTGCTTTTCCTCTGCTAATTCTCCATTTTCAGACCTCTGGATTATTTGACCAATTAAAAATGGTGTAAACAACTCCAAAGCCATCATCTTTGGTATACCACACTGATCTAGTTGTAATTTTGGACCAACTACAATTACAGAACGACCAGAATAATCTACACGCTTACCAAGTAAATTCTGACGGAAACGACCTTGCTTACCTTTCAATACATGTGTTAAAGACTTTAACGGACGACGGATACCAGTAGACGCCATTACTTGCTTTCCACCACGAGCTGAATTATCCATCAAAGCTTCTACAGCCTCCTGTAACATCCTTTTCTCATTACGAAGAATAACCTCTGGCGCTCCAATTTGAATAAGTTTTCTCAAGCGATTATTACGATTAACCAACCTACGATACAGCTCATTAAGATCTGAAGTTGCAAATCTACCACCATTCAATTGCAACATTGGGCGCAATTCTGGAGGCAAAACCATAATACGATGCAGGATCATCCACTCAGGTTTTGTGTTATTTCTAACAAAGTGCTTTACAAGCTTTAGTCGCTTAACCAATTTGCGTTTTACATTTCCACGAGACTTCATAGCAGCAGCTTCTAAATCCTCCGCTTGTTTATCAAGATCAATCTCTGCAAGCAATGATTGAACAGCTTCAGCTCCAATATTGGCTTTGAAAACAGGACCAAACTTACCTGCAAGCTCTTGATACTGCATTTCTGTTATTACATCCTTCAATTTTAATGAAGTAATTTCTTTCTTTGCAATATCTCCAATTGTCTCAATTTTTGCTAATATCTCTCTTTTCTTCTCTTTCAACAACTCTTTGTCTGATTCATACTTTATCTTCAAGTCTTCTGCTGGCTTGGAAGATTTTGATTTATCTATCTGATACTGACGAGAAATTTTCTCAAACTTGTCATCAAACTCAGACTCTGTCATCTTAACTCTGCTTTGAGCTTCTTTATCTATACGCTCTATATACTCATCTCTAAGATTTTGATTAATCTCAGTTATAACATAAGCTGAAAAATAAATGATACGAGCAATATCAGTCGTTTTCATATCCAACAATAAGGATACTCTAGATGGGATTATACGGAAAAACCATGGATGGGCACAAGGAGCTGCTAATGTAATATGGCCCATTCGTTCACGACGAACAGATGAATGTGTAACTTCTACACCACACTTATCGCAAATTACTCCAGCATAACGGTACCTCTTGTATTTTCCACAAGCGCATTCCCAGTTTTTTACTGGACCAAAGATAGCTTGACAAAAGAGTCCGTTCATCTGAGGGGCTCCGGTACGGTAATTTATAGTCTCTGCTGTGAGAACTTCACCATAGCTCATTTTTAGAGTTTCTTCTGGTGACATCAGTTCTAAACTGATTGAGTTTACATGTTTAAGGTTACTTGGAATTGCTACGTAAGACATAAAAAATACAATAAAAAAAAATAATTAATAGTATGAATACAAAAACCAACCCCTTAATTGGGGGTCTAATACTCTAGGCTTCCTTCTGCAGAAGAAGATTCATAATCAACAACAAAATATATAT